>NZ_BQXN01000001.1:0-40605 GCF_045862745.1 Furfurilactobacillus entadae
AAGATCAACACGGAACTTACCAGTAACTTTAGGTGGATTGAGCAATCCTTGGCGGCCAAATTCTTCATAGATAGCAACTAAGACACTGAATAGCTGTCCGGCAATGTGATATCTGTTTCGAACAGCAAGTTTTGAATCCGTTCCTGTTAGATACGGTTCAACAGCAATGATTTTAGTTTCAATAGAAATTTTAGTCATAAGAAAACCCCGAAAGTTTGTTTCAACTTTCGGGGTAAAGGTCAAGGTCGCTGCTTTTTTCTTAGTGATTACGCTTTTTAATTACGAATAAGGTTGTGACACCAGCTAAAATGATAATGCCAATGATACTAGTGGTGTATCCAATTGTGCTGGTGCTTGGCAAGCTAGCGTGATGAGTAGTGTTGTTTTTGCTGTTTTGTTGTGCTGAGGTGTTTGATGAACCGTTGCTTGAGGAACTCTCTTTAACCGGTGTAGCAACAATTGAGTGACCATTACTACTTTGTGAATTTGACTGACTAGCAGACGACGATTGGTCGTTAGAGGCTAACCCCAAAGCACAAGCAGCTTGAGCAAGGAACCTTAGAATATATTATACAAATATTACATAAGAAATTGCAGAGTGGCTGATGCAAATTCAAAGTATAAATTGTTGCTTCTTTTTTTAGAAAAAATATGATGTAGTTAATAAAAAGAGGGAGTGAAATGCGGATTACGAAGAGCTGGCTGGTTTTGATTAATTTAGGGATTTTTATTAGAAATTATTGCTTTTGATGCTTTTTTCGGAAAAGCGTAAGCAAATTGCGATTGTACGACAAAAATTGGATTGAGGTGCTTATTATGACTAAAAATGTTTTAGTAAATGGTACGGAAACAAATTTGACATTACCGAATGGTTTTAAAGTGGTTAGTATAGACTATGAGCAACGTAATCAAGAACAAGTAAAAATAATTCGTTATCAAGAAAACGATAAGATTCAATATGATAATGCACACGTTACGCTTGTTTTTGGCAGTGATGAACGATTAATCAGTTATAACAATGTTGCTGTTAACAATAGAAATATTGATACACTTCCTAGTGAATCTGAGGCTCTTAAGATTGCCAGTCAAACATTCAAAAAGATTGATCCACAATATGCAGCCGGGTTAACTTTTATGCGAATTGATCATCTAACAAGATATTTTACAAATGCACAAGGAAATAGAATCGACATTCCTATCGACTGGGTGAAATTTGCACATACGAATGGATCTTATAACTGGGTTTCAGTTGGTCCAGATGGAGTTATTATTGAATTCGAGCGAGAATCATATTGGGATTACTCTGATGGTCGAAGAGCCACAGAGGCATGGAACTATGATGATTGGGTTAAAGCTCGCCGCGGAGAAGGACCTCAATTACCTGCTCCTCAAGCTTTAGCCTGAGTTAGTATATTTTATCTACCATTAGAAATGAAGGAATATTATGAGACTTGTTAATAAACATATTGTGGTCACTGGAGGAACAACAGGCATTGGCTTTGCACTCTCAAAAGCGCTACTGGATAAAGGCAACGACGTGCTGGCTATTGCCTCTAGCGAAGGTAGTATCAAGAAGGCTTTAGCAAAAGAACCTCGCTTAAAATTTTATCAGGCTGACCTGAGCTCCTCTGAGGCACGAGTTAAAATGATGCAACACATGGATACTATTTTTCCAGGTTTTGATGTTCTGATAAACAATGCAGGGATTCAACGTTGGATCAATCTAAAAAACGCTTCTCAAGACTGGAGCTTTTACAGACAAGAACTAAAGCTTGATTTCGATGCACCGGTTCACTTATCAATGTTGGCAATTAGTGCGTTTAAGACAATTTCGGAAGCTGCTATTATTAATATTTCTTCTGGATTGGCTATTACTCCAGGAAGCTGGGTACCTTTATATACGGCGGGAAAGTTTGGAGTGCATGGGTTTACACAATCATTACGCTTGCAGCTAGAGGACACACACATCAAAGTGTTTGAGGTTTTCCCTCCGTCTGTTAACACAGGTTTAGGGGGGCTAGGCAATCATAATCAAGGAGTACTCGTAGACGAGTTTGTTCCTGCGGTAATTGAGAAAATTGAAAGAGATCAATTTGATGTAACGTATGGAACTTCTCATGATCGTTATAATTTAACGCAAGAAGATAAAGATAAGATCACTTTGACTAATTGGCATCGCTTTAAAAATAATCCAAAATTCTTAAAATCATAACTGTTGAATAATAATTGTCTTATCTAATGAGTGTTGGCGATCTTCTAGCGTTGGATCGTAATAAGTTAGGCTCAGGGAAAGAAATTTGAAACTTTACACAAAAAGCGCCGTGCAAGACTCTGAATGGTCTCTTGCGTGACGCTTTTTCATTATATAAAAAATGACATAGGACGTATTCATTTTCATACTTGAATAAGGGATTGCAAGTAGAAGCTTGGGCGTCATTTGCAGAAAGCAAAAATGGTCACTTTACAAATTCTATGCTAAAAGAAGTTGGTTACTAGTCTTGAATCGTAATCGTCATTTTGCTTCAGCAGCGGCATAAGAGAATCCGATCCCAGGGACAAGCAGCCGGCTATTTTTTGGTGATTACGCAAGCGGGCAGGGACCTATTCACCAATCTCTTTAATAACCGTACGAATTTCGCCCTCCTGGTGATAATCACGGGGGAGAACCTGCGAATTATCAATACTCGACGATTTAAAGCGCACCTGTTATTAAGCGGTGGGAGCGCCGTCACGATTGTTGGTGCGTTGGTGCTGGTGTTGTTAGTTAGTTTGAATGTCTTTATTGCCATGATTTCGAGTTCTAGCAGTTCAAATGATTGTGATACAACGGCGGCTTCTGGTGGTACCGCCGCCGGCGTGACCACCGACATGGCCGCTAACGCGAAGACCATCTATGACTATCTGACCCAGCATGGGGCCAATAGCGCGGGGAGTGCCGGGGCGCTTGGAAATATGCAAAGTGAGTCCGGGATTCAGTTTCATCGATTAGAGCGTGACGTGTCAGAAGCGGTCGGTTTAGGTAATCCTGCGGTTGGTTTGGGGATAATGCAGTGGACGGCGACTCGCCATACCAACCTACTGAATTTTGCTAAGGATCACAATAAGAGTTGGGACGACCCAAATGTGCAGTTGGACTTCATGTGGAGTGAAGTCCAAGGCAACGCCACGTATAAGAAAATCTTGGCAGAGACGGACGTCGATCAAGCCGCCAATGATTGGTTGACCAAGGTTGAAGTTCCGGAGAATTTAAACCAGCCCATTCGGGCTCAGCAAGCTGAGTACTGGTACGCCAAACTGGCTGGGAGTGATCCAGTTACCAGTGGGACCATTGATGCCGGAAATACTGCCAATACCAGCACTAGTATAGACAATGATGGTTGTGATGCCGGTGGTGATCAAAATGATGCGGCCGCTAAAGGTGATGATTATCCGAAACAGTACAAAGACGCCGAAAAGGACTCAACAACTGATTCACTTAGTTATTACAACCGTGAGTGCACCTCGTTTGTGGCCTGGCGATTAAAGCACCAAGGCATCGCGGACAATCTGATTGAAAATAACGGTAATGGTGGTGAATGGGCCGCTAATGCCCGTAAAAAAGGCATGCAAGTGGACCACTCCCCTAGCGTGGGTTGTGTCGCTGAATTTGAGACTGGTGATCCCCGGGATCCCGGACACGTGGCCATTGTAGCCGCCGTCAAAGGCTCAAAGGTTGATCTGGAAGAATATAACTGGGCGACGGCTTCGACACCAGATGGTGACGGTAGTTACCATACCCGCACCATCGATGCTAAAGACGCGTCCAACTATTTACATTTCAAGAAATGAGGCAAAAAAATGAATCAAACCAGCAGTAAACAAGCTTGGCAGTTGGGGATCCTCGTGGTGGTCGCCCTGGGCCTTGGTTTTGTGGGTGGCAACCTATTTACAAAACATGTTCAGCACCCGCGGGTGGTCACTAAGACAGTGACGCGAAAACAAATCGTCCACGAACCCGCAAAGGCCCAGACATCAAGAGACGTGACGGTGCCTGAGGCAACCTTAACTGACCGCGCTACTAAATTAGTTAATGCGGCGTATAGCTACAGTACAAACAGTTATGCGGATCGCCCAAAAGCAGTTGGGCAGTATGGTAATCAAGTGGTCGTAACGGCGTTTACTGGACCTGCAGATCAGCGTAAGCAAAACGCCAAGGTTCAACAAACAACCAGCATCAACTCCACGGTGCAGGACGTGCATGTCTATCAGGGGGCAAAAGACGCTAATGGCAATCTAACCGCGAAGGTCTTTACGACGTACACGGTCACCTCTTCGCAATTTGACAATGGTGAACGTAAAGCTACATCAGTGTATGACTTAACGTTTAACGTTAAACAGCAGAAATTTACCCAAGCCAAATTTAACGGATCATTGGCGAAATAAGGCAAATGCTCCAAAAAAAGCAGGTCGCAATCATTTAATGATTTGACGTTTACCCAAAAAGTTGGAACTAAATAGTTTTGTTAATTAGGCAGTTAATTGCGCTCGAAATCGAGTGGTGATTGACCGCCTAATTTTATTTGAATTCGCTTTTGATTGTAATAATTAATCCAGGAATTGATTGCTTTGGTTAGCTCTGAGGCGTTTGCGTATTGCTGTAAACTACCGATTTCAACTTTTGATTTATCAAAGACAGTCTCACATGCTGCATTGTCTAAACAAGTCGCTCGTCGAGACATACTTTGCCGGATATGCATTTGTTTGAGTAGCTTTCTCCATGCTCGATGCTGGTATTGCCAGCGTTAATCCTGGCGACACTGCTCACAGCTTGTTCGTCAGGCTCAAAAGCTGGTCAGGCGTCTCAATCAAACGGGGACGCAGTTACGGTTCAATCGGGGACCTATGTAAAACCAGATCAGGAAGCAGCGCCAACCAAAGGCCATGGTTACTTAGCCTTAAAAGTTAAGATTAAGAACAACGGTCAAAAGCAAACGTTGATGGATACCGACATGGTGTTACGTGATTCAAAAAATAATAAAGTTAAGACCACGATGGTTTTGGGTGACGGTAACGAATTTTCAACAATTTCTGATGAAAAAATTGCCCACGGTGACTCAACCACCGGTTACATTGTTTTCAACATTGATAAAAGTCAGAAATACACGCTTGAAGTAACGCCACAAACGGAGAGTGATAAGGACGAACCATCCACGAAGGTGGCAATTGATCCAAAGAAGTATTCTGATAAAACGGATCAGCCACGTCAAGCATTAGACGCATACATTTCAGAAGTCTTCTTAAATAAAAAGAATTTAAACTATGACAAATTAGTGGCCAATAACGCGACGACTGACAAGCAACAGTACCAAAGCGCAACCCGGAAATTCCTAGAAGAATCATTTGATGATTCAACAACAGATGAAGCTGCTAACAAGATGATCAGCGAAATTCAGGACGTTAAGAGTAAGAAATCACGGGTAAAATATGCAGTCAAGTCGGTCACACCGACAAGTGCTGAAATCACAGTCACACCGATTGTTCTTAAGCTAACATCATTGTCAGATGTTGTTAACGACGTTGAAGACTCAGCACAGGATGCTGCTGACGAAGATGATGATCCAGATGATGTTGATTTAGGGGCAAAGAACGCCGTTTATGAAAAGTTCCCAGAATTATTGGCAAAACTGCCAATCCGCCAAACCGATGATGTTGATATTAAGATGACGAAGGTTGACGGAAAGTGGAAGTTTGATACATCCGATGATGAATTTAAGTTACTGATAGGTGATTACACCGGCGAAGCTTATTAATGAGCGCCGACGAGGAGAAAGAGGATGGAAATTTTATTAGGCGGCCTGGGGATTCTAATTATCCTGATTATCGTTATCTTGTTAATTAGCTACCGAAAGGCTGGCCCCAATGAAGTGCTGGTGATTACCGGTGGTGCACTCCGCGGACCGTTTGTTCAGGGCAATGAGATTACCCACTCACGGGTTAAAATTGTGAAGGGTGGCGGGGTCTTCGTCATTCCCATTATTCAACAAGCACAAGTGCAAACGTTGGACACGTTTAACATTGATGTCACGGTCGATAACATTATGACGAGTAGCATGGTTCCCGTTAATGCGAGTGCCAATGCGGTGTTGCGGGTTAGCTCAGACCCGGAACTGATTGCGGTCGCTGCGGAAAAGACACTGGGATTAGACGCGCAGGAACGCGATGCCCAAATGACCGAAATTGTTAAGGGTAGCCTGCGTGAGGTCCTAAGTGCGTTAACGCCGAAAGAGGCCAATAACCGTTCGGACTTCCAAAACAAGGTTCGTGATTCGATTGTTTCAACGTTTGAAACGCTCGGACTAGAAATTACGAATTTGCAGATCACCAGTATTAATGATAATAACGGCTATTATGAAAATTTGGCCGCTCAAGAAATTGCGGATAAGCAGGCCAGAGCTGAAAAGGCAAAGGCTGAGGCGGACCGGGTAGCTCGTTTAGCCCGCGCCGAAAACGATCAGGAGGCTAAAAAGGCCGAGCTACAAGCAGATCAGGCGATTGCCGAAAATTAACGAAATACTGATATCGCAAAGGCGCAGTATAACGCGCAGTATAACGCGCAGGTTCAGGCTGAAAAGGCGAAGGCAGACCAAGCGTATGCATTAAACCAAGCTCAGGCAGAGCAAGCGGTTAAGGAAGCACAAATTATTGTGCGGCAAAAGGAACTAGAGGGAACTCAGGTTGCTGAGCAGGAAGCCAAGGCGAAGGTGATTCGGAGTCAGGCAACGGCGGATGCGTTCGCTACGGAAACGCAGGCAGAAGCCAATGCTAAACAGATTCGCATTGAAGGAACTGCACGTGCTGAGGCACAAACACGGTTAGCGGCGGCCTTTGCGGATCATGGCCAAGAGTTATTGGCACAAGCAGTCATTGAGCACTTGCCAACGATGGCTGGTCAATTTGCCACTGCCATCGGGAACATTGATCAGTTGACAGTGTTTGATGGTGCGGACGGCGTGACCAACCAGGCGAATGCCGGGTTGGCGGAAACACTGACGTTTATCAAACAGGCAACTGGTGTCGATATTACAGATGTGATCAACCAGCGCGCCAAAGGCATGACAACGGTCACCGGTAAATTGCCAGTGGAACTGCAACAAGCGGCAGACAAGCTTGTTAAACCGCTGAAGGGTAACGAGCAACACGAGTAAAATTCAATGATGTTCAAAGAGAGGACTGGTTATTAGAACCGGTCCTCTTTTTATATGGGACTAAATGTGGCTGAAAATGGTGTCTGACGGCGTTTTTTGGTAAAATAGAATCATTAAAATAACGGAAAGAGACGGCCTTATGAGTGAACAATTAGAATTATCAACCACGAAGAAATTACTATTGATTGATGGAAACAGTGTGGCCTTTCGGGCGTTCTTTGCGCTCCACCAACAGCTGGATCGGTTCACCAATCATGATGGCCTGCATACAAATGCACTCTATGCGTTTAAAACGATGCTTGATAAGGTTATCAAAGCGGTCAATCCAGATAAGGCATTGGTTGCGTTTGATGCCGGAAAGACGACTTTTCGGACCGGGAAATTTGCCGATTACAAGGGCGGTCGCTCAAAAACACCGGAAGAATTATCGGAACAATTTCCTTATCTACGCGATCTATTAACGGGTTACGGGATTAAAAGTTATGATTTGAAAGATTGGGAAGCCGACGACATTATCGGGACCATGGCTCGTGAAGGTGAGCAGGCCGGTTACCAAGTGATCATTGTGACCGGGGACCGTGATTTGACCCAGCTGGCGACAGCCCAAACAACGGTGGCCATTACCCAAAAAGGGGTAAGTGAAATTGAATACTATACCCCCGCTCATGTTCAGGAAAAGTATGGTTTGGAACCACAGCAAATCATCGATATGAAGGGGCTAACGGGTGACACGTCAGATAATTATCCTGGGGTGACTAAGGTCGGCGAAAAGACAGCCCTAAAGTTGCTTAGTCAGTACGACAGTATTGAGGGCATCTATGAGCACATGGATGAGATTAAGCAAAGCAAAATGAAGGAACACTTGATTGAGGATCACGATCAAGCGTTACTTAGTAAGGATTTAGCAACCATTCGGACAGATGCGCCGATTGCCATTCATCTGGATGAAATTGATTATGTCGGTCCAGATATCGAAAAATTAATTGCGTTTTATCAGAAAATGGATTTCAAAAACTTCCTCAACCAACTTCAAAATGCGGGGCTTGATCCCGATTTGGATGAAGGGTCTACACTGCAACCCGTTAAATGGACTGAGTTAACCAGTGCCAACCTCGAGTTAGTCGATCAGTTTACGGATGAAGTCAGCTTTTTCCTTGAAATGCCAGATGAGAATTATCATTTGAGTTCGTTTGCAGGGTTTGGATTAAGTGACGGGAACCAAACACTTGTTAGTCGTGAAGTGGACCTTTTGCAAACGCCTGAACTCAAAACGTTGATGAGTCAGGTGGCCCTTAAAAAGAATGTGTTTAATGCAAAAGCCCAGTATGTCGGCCTGGCTCGTCTTGGCGTTGACTTACAGGGTGTTGATTTTGACTTGTTACTCGTGTCTTACTTGTTAGATACAAATGATAATTCAAATGACTTGGGCAGCTTAGCACAGCAACACGGGTACACCCAGGTTGAAACAGACGAAGTTGTGTACGGTAAAGGGGCAAAACGGGCGTTACCAGATGATGATCAGGTCTTTTATGACCATCTCGCCCGCAAGACACTTGCCATTCAAAACTTACATGATCAGTTGTTCCATGAACTGGATGACAACGAACAGCGTGATTTGTACACGAACATTGAATTGCCGCTGACGTTTGTGTTGGCTGACATGGAACTGGCCGGTGTCTATGTTGATACGGATCAGTTGATTAACATGCGTGAGAAGTTCAAGGAACAACTGGCGACACTCCAACAAAGCATCTACAATGCGGCCGGTGAAGAATTCAACATTAATTCCACCAAGCAGTTAGGTGAGATCCTGTTTGAAAAGATGAAGTTACCGGTCATCAAGAAAACCAAAACGGGTTACTCAACGTCAGTGGATGTGTTGAAACAACTAGCCCCACAAGCACCAATTGTGGAAGATATTTTGGCATACCGTGGCTTGGCTAAATTGCAGTCCACGTACATTGAAGGACTGCTAAAAGTGGTTCACAGCCGTGATCACAAGGTGCATACCCGTTATTTACAAACACTAACGCAAACAGGGCGGCTCTCTTCAGTTGATCCTAATTTACAAAACATTCCAATTCAAACGCAACAGGGCCGGGAAATCAGAAAGGCGTTTGTACCGAGTCACGAAGGCTGGGAAATCTTTTCTTCAGATTATTCGCAAATTGAATTGCGGGTGTTGGCACACATTACCGGTGACGCCAACTTACAGGAAGCGTTCCGCGAGGATGAAGATATTCATGCAGCGACGGCTCGCCGAATCTTTGGTCTTACGAACAATGATGAGGTCACGCCACTGATGCGGCGTCAGGCTAAGGCCACCAACTTCGGAATTGTGTACGGGATCAGTGACTTTGGTTTGGCCCAAAACCTTGGTTTATCCCGAAATGAGGCCAAGCAATTTATTGACACGTACTTCCGGGAATATCCTGATGTTAAACGTTACACTGAGGAAATTGTGGAACGGGCGAAGGATCAAGGCTACGTGGAGACGATTACGCACCGGCGGCGGTACCTTCCTGAAATCAATTCAAGCAACTTTAACCGGCGATCGTTTGCGGCAAGAACGGCAATGAACACGCCAATTCAAGGTTCTGCGGCTGACATCATTAAGATTGCAATGATTAACATGCAACAAGCGTTAGCGGACGCAGGGTTGCAGGCAACGATGCTCCTTCAGATCCATGATGAATTGGTGTTTGAAGCGCCGCTTGAAGAAATTCCGACACTGGAAAAGTTGGTCCCAAGTGTGATGGACTCGGCCGTGAAACTGGCCATTCCGTTGAAGGTTGAAAGTGCACACGGACAGTCATGGTACGAAGCAAAATAGTGACAAACTAAAGGGTGGAGGCAGAAACAATGCCAGAATTACCAGAGGTTGAAACGGTCCGGCGGGGCCTAACAAAAATGGTGGTTGGTAAGACCATCACAAAAATTGATGTTTTTTACGATAAGATGATTTTAAACGGGGTTTCTGACTTCAAAAAGCGGCTGACAGGTCAACAAATTCTCCGGGTCGATCGGCGGGGCAAGTACCTTCTGTTTCGCTTTACTGATGACCTAACGATGGTGTCCCACTTGCGGATGGAAGGGAAATATTTTGGGGCACCCGCGGGGACACCAGTGGATAAACATACGCACGTTATTTTCCATTTGGATGATGGGCAGGAATTATGCTACAACGACACCCGTAAGTTTGGGCGCATGATCGTGATTCATACCGGTGACGAAGACACTGTGGGGGGCTTGAAATCATTGGGGCCAGAACCCACACCAGAAACGTTGACCGTTGATTATTTAGTGGCGAAGGCCGCTAAAAGTCGTAAAGCCGTCAAAACGTGGCTTTTGGATCAGCAAAATGTTGCCGGGCTTGGCAACATTTATTGCGATGAAGTGTTATGGCTGAGCAAAATTCATCCCGAACAACCCACGAATTCATTAACGCGTTCACAATGGGCAAGCCTGCGTGAAAACATCTTTGCCGAATTACAATTAGCAATCGATCATCATGGGACCACCGTTTTCACGTACAGTGCATTTGGTCATGCTGGTGAATTTCAAAACGAGCTGCATGCGTACGGCCATGTGGGGGAACCCTGTGAACGGTGCGGCACCGAAATGGTCAAGATTAAAGTTGGCGAGCGGGGGACAACATTTTGTCCCAAGGAGCAAGTGCTGACGGTTAATGGGGCGCCTGTAAAGAAGGCCGGCCAATGACAATTATCATTGGTTTAACGGGTGGAATCGCGAGTGGCAAATCCACCGTTTCGAAGATGCTCGCGGCGCAACACTTGCCAATTGTTGACGCAGACCAGGTGGCTCATGAGGTGGTTGCGTCCAACACGCCGACCTTAGCACAGTTAGTGAAAACGTTTGGCAAGGAAATTTTGACAACCACTGGGACTTTGAATCGCCGGCGGTTGGGCCAACTGGTCTTCGCGGATCCAGAAAAAATGACACAGTTAAATGCCATCATTCAACCCGTCATTCGGACTGCGATAAAGGGGCAGTTGGCGCGGCTAACAGCGGATAAGTCACCAATTATTGTCCTTGATGCACCGCTACTACTTGAGCAACATTATGAGGCAGAGGTTGATTTGGTCGTGGTGGTTAACGTACCGCGGTCCATCCAATTACAGCGGTTGATGGCCCGTGATCAGTTAACGACCAGTGAGGCGACACGACGAATCATGAGTCAGCAACCATTGGCTGA
This sequence comes from Furfurilactobacillus entadae, assembly GCF_045862745.1. Lineage (NCBI taxonomy): Bacteria > Bacillati > Bacillota > Bacilli > Lactobacillales > Lactobacillaceae > Furfurilactobacillus > Furfurilactobacillus entadae. Next base: position 11,401 of record NZ_BQXN01000001.1, read on the forward strand.
GAAGGTTCAACAAGCTGACTTTGTGATCGATAATTCGGGGAGTGTTGAAGCAACCCGTTTACAAGTGGTAAAATTGCTGGACAAAGTCCGCCAACCCGGGGATTAAGCGAGAAACATAAAGGAGCACATAATTATGCAGTGTCCACATTGTCATCATAACGACACACGGGTTGTTGATAGTCGACCAACGGCTGAAGGACAAGCAATCCGGCGGCGCCGTGAATGTGAAAAGTGTGGTTTTCGCTTCACCACGTTTGAACGTGTTGAGGCAACACCATTATTAGTGATTAAAAAGGATGGAACCCGTGAGGAATTTAGTCGGGACAAAATTTTGCGTGGTGTCATTCGCTCAGCCGAAAAGCGGCCGGTGACCATGCAACAAATGAACGAAGTGGTTGAACGTGTGGACGGGAAGGTTCGCGCGTTAGGTGAAAATGAAGTCTCCAGTCAGTTGATCGGTGAATATGTTATGGATGACCTGGTCAATGTGGACGAAATTGCCTACATTCGGTTCGCCAGTGTTTACCGTCAGTTTAAAGACATGACGGTCTTTCTAAACGAAATGAAAGAAATGGTTGACCGGGATAAACGGTTAAAGAAAAAATCGTAATGTAAAAGAGGAGGGCACGATGACGAATTCAGCACCAGTGACAACGCCGCGATCAGGGCTGATCGTGACCGTGCCACAGCACCAGGCGTTTGACCAAGAAAGCTGGCAGTGGTTGTATTTGCCGGTCCTCGGGGCGGACGCCTTTGCCGTCTATGATGGGCTAAAGACATTCAGGACTGATCGGCCGCAATTATCGACCCGGCGGTTGCATAGTGAGCTACTTGGATGGCTCAACATGGACCTCCCAACGTTTATTGCGGCCCGACGGCGGTTAGAGGCGTTAGGCCTGTTAGAAACGTTGTACCAAACGGATGCTGTTGGTGATGTTTATGTATATCAACTTCAGTTGCCACTTTCTGCCCAGGCTTTTTTTGCGGACGATTTGTTAAGCATTTTGTTATTACAATTGGTTGGACAGCCGCGGTACGACACCGTTCTTGATCACTTCGATCAACCAATGTTTGACGTTAGCCACCTGACCAACGTTTCGGCGGATTTTTTGGAAGTTTATCACATTAATGAACAGCAACTCGCTAATCGGCCTGCGCAATTAACGGCACCGATGACGGCTGCGGCGCTGAAACAGACCGGGACGCCAGCGATTGATTTTTCATTATTAGCAAACTATCTAAAACCAGAATATGTCGATGTTGACTCTGTTCTCGCTGAGCACGAACTGCTGACGGCTGAGGCCCAACTGTATGGTTTTACTGAGCGAGAATTGGCGAACCACATCGTTAAGGCAACGAGTGTCACGACCAACCGCTTTGATCCAGAACGATTTAAGCGGTTGGTGGCCGGCAGTTTTCAAATGGAACAGCAGTCCAGTGGTTCGTCACAGGCTGATCAGGCGAGTGTTGCGGCAGCACCAGTTACTGCTAGTGCAAGTGCGCCAGCGACTGTGGACGCCCAGACTGCTGGTTTGTTAGCGGCCGCCAAGGCTTATGCACCAGCAGATTTTCTAGCGGCGTTGAAGCAAGAAAAAAATCAGTACGTGACGGATAATGAGCAGCGTGTCCTTTCTAAACTAATGGAGCGCCATTTGTTTGCACCAAGTGTTGTGAACATGCTGATTTATTATCTGATCAATGATCAGGATCAAAACGTGCTGTACCAAAACAGTGTGGATCGCATTGGTAATGACTGGTCGAAGGTAAAGGTGCAAACACCAGAACAAGCGGTAACGCACATGCGTGAGTTTGCAACGGCACAAGAACAGCGCCGGATTCAGCGGCAAACGGGCCGTGGTGGGCAGACCGTTTCACGGGAGCAACTTCCGGATTGGAACGAACAGGCTTCATCATCAGCGGCCACCCAGCCAGCCTCGCAAACCAGTGATGACATTGCCCGGTTACGTAGTCAAATTCAGCAGGCAAAACAAGAACAGGAGGATCAATAATTATGCAAGATCTTGGTAAATCAATGCGCGAATTACTTGATCGTCAAAACCTCAATTCGGATTATCAGCAGCTGATTGCAAAGGCTGTGAATGATCCTGATGTGCAGGCATTTATTACTGAACATCAGTCAGAATTAGCGGAAGATGTTCTGGAAAAAAACGGGTCGAAGCTGTATGAATATGTGAGTCAACGGGATAAACTTGCTGCAGGCCAGCAGGTGTTTGCCCCGGGATATGAACCCAAGTTGGTCATTAGTGACCATTACATTGAAGTGACGTATGAACCAACGGAAGCAACGCTATTGAACCAGAAGCGAGCTCTCCTTAAAAAGCGGGTCCATGCCGTTTCGATGCCAAAGATGATTGAACGGGCTTCCTTTAACGACTACGATGTGGCCGGAGAAGAAGCACAGCGGAGCGTTGCTTTGCGTGAGGCCATGCAGTTTGTGGCGGACTATGCGCGTCATCCACATGAGTTTTATCAAGGCCTTTACTTATACGGGAACTTTGGGGTCGGAAAAACTTACTTGTTAGGTGCGATTGCTAATGAACTGGCAACGTTAGGGTATCAGAGCACACTGGTCCATTTTCCGAGCTTTGCTGTCGAAATGAAGAACTCCATTGGTGAAAACTCAGTGGCCAAAAAGGTTGAGGCCATTAAACAGGCGCCAATTCTCATGATTGATGATATCGGTGCGGACTCCATGAGCTCTTGGGTCCGTGATGAGGTGTTGGGGGTCATTTTGGAATACCGGATGCAGGAAGAATTACCGACATTCTTCACATCGAATTTCTCCATGCAGTTGTTGGCGGACCAACATTTATCTGTCAACCAACGGGGAGAACGTGAGGACGTGAAGGCGGCACGGTTAATGCAACGAATCCATTTTCTGAGTCGTGAAGTGGTGGTGACCGGACCAAATCGACGGCCACAATAAAAATTTAATTAGAATACCGCCATTTCTGGATGAAATGGCGGTATTTTTGGTTCCAATTGAGGTAAAAATTCACGTTTTACTGATAAAAACACCAAATCTGGCAAGAAACGTTCTGCTTTTGATGGGTTTTAACATAATTTACGTGAATTAGTTCGTGATTTTTGAATTTGTGTTCGTGTTTTACATTTTTCTTCAATGGTGATACGATGTTATTCGTTCTTCAAAGAAGATATATCCGAACAATTGCTAACGGCCGTTAGATAATTATTCTAAAAAGGGAGTCACTTACTGTGAACAAAAAACTGAATCACTATTTTATGATCGATGAATTACACACAACGGTGCCTCGTGAACTATTGGCTGGATTTACAACGTTTATTTCGATGGCCTACATCATGTTTGTGAATCCGAGCGTGTTGGGCGCCGCTGGTGTTGATAAGGGGGCAGTCTTTACTGCAACGGCATTGGCGAGTGCGATTGGGTGTATTTTGATGGGTGTTTTAGCTCGTTATCCCATTGCTACTGCGCCAGCACTAGGAATCAACGCCTTCTTTGCATATTCTGTCGTGATCGGAATGAAGGTGCCATGGCAAACAGCCATGGCCGGTGTGTTTGTTGCCTCGCTGATTTTCATGGTGATTACGGTCTTTAAATTACGTGAGATGATTATTAATGCGATTCCGGTTGATTTAAAGTATGCCATTTCAAGTGGGATCGGTTTGTTTATTGCATTTATTGGGTTAAATGGTGGGGGCCTCATTACCGCCAACAAGGCGACGGTGGTTGGGCTTGGTTCGTTATCCACACCGACCACCTGGCTGACGATTTTCGGGTTGTTACTAACGGCGGTGCTGATGGTTAAACGGGTTCCTGGTGGAATCTTCATTGGGATGGTTGCCACGGCTGTGTTGGGACTGATAACTGGCTTGATTCCGATGCCAAGTCATTTAGTCGCTGCGGCGCCCAGCTTAGCACCGACGTTTGGTGTTGGGGTGACCCATATTGGTGATATCAATTCCATTCAGATGTGGGTTGTTGTTTTGACGTTCCTATTGGTCACATTTTTTGACACTGCGGGAACACTGGTTGGCTTGGCCCAACAAGCTGGCTTTATGAAAAATAATGAAATGCCCCGAGTTGGGAAAGCACTGATGTCCGACTCAACGGCAATGTTAGCTGGTTCAGTGCTGGGAACATCCCCAGTTGGTGCTTACGTTGAATCTTCGGCAGGGATTGCTGTGGGTGGTCGGACCGGCTTGACGGCCATTACAACCGGGGTGATGTTCATCTTCGGGATGTTCTTCTCACCGTTGTTAACGGTGGTGACTAGTCAAGTAACGGCGCCAGCATTGATTATTGTTGGGGTGTTGATGGCCCAATCACTGGCCAAAGTTACCTGGACGAAAATGGAAATCGCCATTCCAGCCTTTCTGATTGTTTTGGGAATGCCCTTAACTTACAGTATCTCTGATGGCCTGGCATTAGGGGTCATTACGTACCCAATCACAATGATTGCTGCCAAACGGGGCAAGGAAGTTCACCCATTGATGTACGGGCTGTTCTTTGTGTTTATTGGTTTCATGGCCATTTTGAATTTTGGCAAATAGGGTTACCTATGTGAACCGCCAGAAAAACTTGTGGTTTAACATTGACATTTATAAAGTTTGTGTTTTAATAAGTTATAGCATCCAGTCAGATATGATCGATTAACATTTACCTCTCAGAAAGCGTCCCGATGATGAGAACGGACGTAGGTGATTTAGTGGGTTACCCCTGACTCAAGCGTTTGGTGATCAAGCCAGACCGGTCGACCGCGTTATTGGTCACAAGAGGCAGTTATTGAGCTATGCCAGCTCTAACTGTGAATTTTGGGTGGAACAACGTTACTGACGTCCCTGATCGCAATTGCGATTGGGGGCGTTTTTTTATTACCGGTGTTAACCGCGAATATAAAAGGAGAGAAGAATATGGCAGATATTAACATTACGTTCCTAGATGGTGCAGTCAAGGCGTTTGCAGCCGGTACCACAACGGAAGAAATTGCTAAGTCAATCAGTGTGAGCTTAGCTAAAAAGGCAGTTGCAGGGAAGTTTAACGGGGAATTAGTGGACTACACCATGCCACTGACCGCTGACGGAAAGATTGAAATCGTCACCAAGGATGCCCCTGAAGCATTGACCGTTCTGCGTCACACTGCTTCTCAAATTTTGGCAAACGCGCTACACCAGCTGTATCCAAACATGCACTTTGGTGAAGGCGAAGCCAATGACGAAGGGTTCTTCTTCGATACTGACAACCCCGATAACCAGGTTAGCTCCGATGACTTGGCAACGGTTGAAGCCAAGATGAACGAAATCGTTAAGGAAAACCTGACGATTACGCGTGAAGTGTTATCAAAAGCGGACGCATTGGCACTGGTTGCTGGTGACCCTTACCAAACACAATTGGTTGAACAAGCAGCAGAACAAGATGGTCACGTGGTTGTTTACCGCCAGGGCGACTTTGTTGACCTGAGTGATGGCGTTCAATTGGCAGCAACAGGGGCCGTTAAGATCTTTAAGTTGCTGTCCGTTGCTGGTGCTTACTGGGAAGGGAAATCTTCTAACCCAATGCTCCAACGGATCTACGGAACGGCTTTCTTTGATCAAAAGGCAATGGACGCAGATGACGTTCGTCGCCAAGAAGCACGTGAACGTGACCACCGTGTGATTGGGAATGACTTAGACTTGTTCTTTGTTGATCCTAAGGTTGGTGCAGGGCTGCCTTACTGGATGCCAAATGGGGCAACCATCCGGCGGACAATCGAACGTTACATTATCGATAAGGAATTACAACATGGTTACGAACACGTTTATACGCCAGTTCTGATGAACCTGGATGCCTACAAGACGTCTGGTCACTGGGACCACTACCGTGAGGACATGTTCCCACCAATGGACATGGGTGATGGTGAAATGCTTGAATTACGGCCAATGAACTGCCCAAGCCACATTCAAGTGTACAAACACCACATTCGCTCATACCGTGAATTACCATTGCGGATCGCTGAACTTGGCATGATGCACCGTTACGAAAAGTCTGGTGCCTTATCTGGATTGCAACGTGTTCGTGAAATGACATTGAATGATGGTCACACGTTCGTTGCACCGGATCAGATCCAAGATGAATTCAAACGGATTTTGAACTTGATGGTTGAAGTGTACGCTGACTTTGACATCAAGGATTACTCATTCCGTTTGAGCTACCGTGACCCTGAAAATACTGAAAAGTACTTTGCTAACGATGAAATGTGGGAGAAGGCGCAAGCAATGTTGAAGGGTGCCATGGATGACCTTGGCCTTGACTACGTTGAAGCCGAAGGGGAAGCAGCCTTCTACGGTCCTAAGTTGGACGTTCAAACGAAGACAGCGCTTGGTAACGAAGAAACGTTGTCAACGATTCAATTAGACTTCATGCTACCTGACCGTTTTGACCTGCACTACGTTGGTGCGGATGGTCAAGATCACCAACCCGTTATGATTCACCGTGGGTTAGTGTCAACCATGGAACGGTTCACGGCTTACCTGACAGAAATCTACAAGGGTGCCTTCCCTACTTGGTTAGCCCCACACCAAGTTTCAATCATTCCAGTTAGTGATGACCACCAGGGTGATTACGCACGGGCCCTTCAAAAGCAATTAGCCGCTGCCGGTGTTCGTGTGACGTTGGATGACCGAAACGAAAAGATGAACTTTAAGATCCGTGATGCCCAAACGCACAAGATTCCATATACGTTAGTCGTGGGTGAAAAAGAAAAGACGGATAACACCGTTTCCGTGCGTCGTTACGGTGAAGATGATTCAACGACTGAAGCAAGCACTGCCTTTATTGCAGACTTACTGGATGACATTGCATCATACTCACGTGCAAACGATTAAGATATTTTTCACGCAAACGTTCAGCTTTTGCTTGACGGACTGATAAAAATTGATTATGCTGTTACCAACATGGAGAACCTTTAACGTAGTCCTGTGAGACTAGTAAGGTAACGGCGGTTATGACACGGAGATGAGGGGAAAGACCATCATCAAGTGTGCTCATAGCGAAAAGACCACTTACCTGAATGGGTGAGTGGTCTTTTTTTGTGCAAATGCAAGCCGTTGGGGTTCACGTGAAAGATGAAGGGAGCGTTCTCAAATGACGCAGAAAGAATTTCACGATGATACAGCAGTGCTCGATATCCACGACCGGCCACGGTTTTGGCCGTGGGTCGGGCTGTCCTTGCAACACATGTTTTCAATGTTTGGGTCGACGGTCATTGTGCCGTTACTGGTTGGGTTGAGTCCCAGCATTGCTTTATTTTCTTCGGGGGTTGGGACACTTCTACATATTATGATCACCCAGCGAAAAATTCCCGCATACATGGGCTCAAGTTTTGCCTTCATCACACCGATGCTGGCGCTCATGAAAACGACCGGGTATCCGGGGATCGGCCAAGGGGTTGTTGCCGTCGGGGTTGTTTACCTGATCGTTGCGCTGCTGATTGGGATGATTGGTTCAAACTGGGTCGACAAGGTGCTCCCGCCGATTGTGGTTGGCCCAATCGTGATGGTCATCGGGTTATCACTCGCCGGGAGTGCGGCAACTGATGCCATGATGAAAAACGGCCATTATAACCTGGAATATTTTATGATCGCCTTGGCAACGTTACTGCTTGCCATTTTGTTTAACATGTTTCTCAAGGGATCGTTGGGATTGATCCCAGTTCTGTTAGCCATTGTGTGTGGTTACGTCATTAGTGTTTTTGCGGGGATTGTCGACCTTCATGCAATCGCCGTTGCGCCATGGTTCAAATTACCAGCCTTCCAAATTCCGGGCTTAACGTATCATTTTCACCTCGAGTGGGGCGCCATCGTCACCATTGCGCCAATTGCATTTGTGACCATGACGGAACACATGGGGCACATTATGGTGCTAGACAACCTGACGCACCGTAATTTCTTCAAGGATCCTGGTCTTCAAAGAACGTTGGCTGGGGATGGGACGGCGTCAATTGTCGCTGGCTTGCTGGGGGGCCCCGCAGTGACAAGTTATGGTGAAAACATTGGTGTGATGGCCATTACTAAGGTTCACAGTGTGTATGTTCTGATGGGGGCAGCCATGTTTGCCATCATCTTCGCGTTTATCAATAAGTTAAACGTCTTGATTATGGCCATGCCGCTACCAGTCATTGGTGGAATCAGTTTTCTATTATTTGGAACCATTGCTACCAGCGGAGTGTCCGTCATGGTTGACCACCAGATTGATTTTGGGAAAAAGCGTAACTTGATGATTGCGTCTGCCATTATGGTCATTGGGATTGGTAATGCTTATCTACAATTGGGGAGTTTCCAATTTACTGGCCTAGCACTCGCAACGGTCCTTGGCATTGTGTTAAACTTAGTGCTACCGGAAACGGCGGCTAGCGAACGTAACCAAGCCGCTGAACCAGTGAAAAAGTCAGCCTAAGTGGTTGACAGAGATGAATAAATCCAGTATCATTATTAACTGTTGAGAAAAGCAGAAGCGCCCGCTTCTCGCCTAGGTAACGTTATTGCCGGGCTAAAGATGAGTTGAACCACATCGTTTCGGTGTGGACAGCGGGTGACCTCGGTCATCCGCTCTTTTTCTGTTTACATCTCTTCATTGTTGGTTCGTTAGAATTTTGGAGGTGAATACCATAGCTCAAGATACTTTGGTAAATAACGCAATCCGCGCCCATGAGGTTCGGTTGATTGCCGATAATGGTGACCAGCTTGGGGTTAAGCTGACCAGAGAAGCCCAACAGCTTGCGGACGATGCAAACTTAGATTTGGTTCTGGTTGCGCCTAAGGCAAAGCCACCGGTTGCCAGAATCATGGATTATGGAAAGTACCGCTTCGAGCAACAAAAGAAGCAGCGTGAAGCTCGTAAGAATCAAAAGACGGTCGAAATGAAAGAAATTCGGCTTAGTCCAACGATTGACGAAAACGACTTTAACACCAAGTTGAAGAACGCAGAAAAGTTCCTGTTAAAGGGAAACAAAGTGCGTGTTTCAATTCGGTTCCGTGGTCGGGCCATTACGCATAAAGAAATCGGACGCGATGTGTTGAACAAGATGGCAGCTGCCACCAAGGAAATTGCCGATGTTCAACAACAAGCTAAGATGGATGGGCGGAGCATGTTCTTAGTGCTCTCACCAAAACCAGAAAAGTAGTTACACATAATTAGGAGGACATACTTATGCCAAAGCAAAAGACAAACCGTGCCGCTGCTAAGCGGTTCAAACAATCTGCAAAGGGCGGTTTCATCGGCGCTAACGCCTACACAAGCCACCGTTTCCACGGTAAGACGAAGAAGCAACGTCGTCAATTACGAGGAACAAAGATGATGGATGCTACGACGGTTAAGACTTACAAGAAGTTATTATTGACCAAGTAATTTTTTAGACTAGAATCTGGCCAGTCTTGGTCAATTATTGGAGGATACAATTATGCGTGTTAAAGGTGGAAGTGTTACACGGCAACGTCGCCGTAAGATGATCAAATTAGCCAAGGGTTACCGCGGCGCAAAGCACATTCAATTTAAGGTTGCTAAGCAACAAGTTTGGAAGTCATGGCAGTACGCTTACCGTGACCGGAAGGCTACTAAGCGTAACTTCCGTCGTTTGTGGATCGCACGGATCAACGCCGCTGCTCGTCAAAACGACATGAGCTACAGCAAGTTGATGCACGGTTTGAAGGAAGCAAACATCGAAATGAACCGGAAGATGTTAGCTGACTTGGCCGTTAACGACCCACGGGCCTTCACTTCTTTGACTAAAGAAGCTGCTAAGGCATTAAAGTAGTCAACAACTAATTATGAAAACCACTCGTCCAATTGGATGAGTGGTTTTTGTTTGCCGTAAATTCGTGTTAACGCGTTGATGGTCAAAAACTTTTTTGTCGAATTCAGTCAAAAAGTGTGTGATAAACGCCCGTTTAACAGCGTTTAAAAACTTCACAGTGAAATATAATATATCGTTCGGATGTGGCTGTTGACGCGTTAGGGGCGAACCTGCTAAATTAGTAACAATTTATTTCACTAGGAGGATTTGATCATCATGACCAATTGGGACGCAAAGTTTGCAAAGCAAGGGTTAACGTTTGACGATGTGCTGTTGATTCCCGCAGCCAGTGACGTATTGCCAAACCAGGTGGCATTAGGCACCCAGCTCGGAAAGAATTTAAAGCTGAACATTCCGATTTTAAGTGCCAGCATGGACACGGTTACCGAGGCACGATTAGCGACCGTTATGGCCCAGCAAGGTGGCCTAGGTGTTGTTCATAAGAACATGAGCATTGATGATCAGGCCCATGAAGTGAGTGCCGTTAAAGCCGCGGTTGTAGACCTGGATGTAACGCCCATGGCCGCTACGGATGAAGCAGGCCACTTATTAGTTGCTGCTGCCGTTGGGGTGACTGCCGACACGTTTGATCGCGCCGACAAGTTGTTCCAAGTCGGTGCGGATGCCATCATTATTGACACGGCTCATGGTCACTCAAAGGGTGTTTTAGACAAGATTGCGGAAATCCGGACCCATTATCCAGATAAGACATTGATTGCCGGAAACGTTGCGACAGCCTCCGGGACACGGGCGCTGTTTGAAGCCGGTGTTGACGTTGTGAAAGTCGGGATTGGCCCTGGCTCCATCTGTACGACACGGGTTGTTGCTGGTGTAGGTGTGCCACAAATTACGGCCATCTCAGACGCCGCTCAGGTCGCTGCTGAATATGGTAAGCAAATCATTGCTGATGGTGGAATCAAGTATTCAGGTGACATCGTCAAGGCATTGGCCGCTGGTGGTAACGCGGTTATGTTAGGCAGCATGTTAGCCGGAACGGATGAAGCACCCGGTGAAGTGTTCACAGCTGACGATGGAAACAAGTACAAGACGTACCGTGGCATGGGTTCCTTAGCAGCAATGGAAAAGGGGTCATCTGACCGGTACTTCCAAAGCGGCGTGAGGGAAGAAAAGAAGTTGGTCCCAGAAGGAATCGAAGGCCGGACAGCTTACAAAGGTGCCGTTGCTGATGTTCTGTTTCAAATGATTGGTGGTTTGCGTTCTGGCATGGGGTACACAGGTGCACATACCGTTGACGACCTGATCGAAAACGCCCAGTTTGTTCAAATTACCAATGCCGGTTTGATTGAATCACATCCACACGATGTCCAAATCACCCGGACTGCTCCTAACTACAAGCGCTCATAACACTTGACCAGGAACGAGGAAGATTAATGAAAACAGTAGACCAATCAAAATTTGATCGCGTCATTGTACTTGATTTTGGGAGTCAGTACAACCAGCTGATTACCCGGCGGATTCGTGAATTCGGTGTTTATTCCGAATTGAAATCACATAAAATCTCTGCCGCAGAACTGAAGGCCATGAACCCAAAGGCAGTCATCTTCTCCGGTGGTCCCAACAGCGTGTACGGTGACGATGCCCTGACCGTTGATCCAGAAATCTATAACTTAGGGTTACCAATCTTAGGGATTTGTTACGGTATGCAGTTGATGGCCAAAGACCTTAAGGGTGGTGAAGTTGCCCCAGCCGAAGATAACGGCGATTACGGTCAGTCCACAATGCACATCTTAAACACGGCGTCACCGTTGTTTAAGGGCATGGCTGAAGACCAACAAGTGCTGATGAGTCATGGTGATTACGTGAAGAACGTTCCTGATGGCTTTGAGGCCATTGGGACAGGAGCTAATTGTCCAACGGCGGCCATGCAAAACGTCGCTAAGGGCTTCTACGGCTTACAATTTCATCCAGAAGTGCGTTTAACAGAAAATGGTAATGACATTTTACGGCACTTTGTGTTTGATATTGCTGGTGCCACTGCTAACTGGACGATGAGTGACTTCATCGACATGCAAATTGCCGATATCCGTGAAACGGTTGGCGATAAAAAGGTACTTCTAGGCTTGTCTGGTGGGGTTGATTCCAGTGTGGTTGCTGTGCTATTACATCAGGCCATTGGGGATCAATTAACCGCCGTCTTTGTTGACCACGGGTTACTTCGGAAGGATGAAGCCAGCCAGGTTCTTGCCAGCTTACAGGGTAAGTTTGGTGTAAACATTGTGGCCACTGACGCGAGTGCGCGGTTCTTAGGTGCGTTGCAAGGGGTTACGAGTCCGGAAGAAAAGCGGAAGATCATCGGTAAGGAATTTATCGAAGTTTTCAGTGATGAAGCGCGGAAACTCGACGGTGTTGAATTCTTAGCACAAGGGACGCTGTACACGGACGTCATTGAATCTGGGACGGACACGGCCCAAACGATTAAGTCACATCATAACGTTGGTGGGCTACCAGAAGACCTGAACTTTAAACTGATTGAGCCGCTGAATAAGTTGTTTAAGGATGAAGTGCGGGCATTAGGTGAACAGTTGGGCATGCCACATGATCTTGTGTGGCGCCAACCGTTCCCTGGTCCTGGTTTAGCCATCCGGACGTTGGGTGAGGTCACACCCGAAAAGTTAACGCTGGTTCGTGAATCAGATGCGATTCTGCGTGCTGAGTTCGCGAAGGCTGGTTTAGACCAAACAGTTTGGCAATACTTTACCGCCTTACCAGGCATCCACAGTGTGGGGGTCATGGGTGATGGTCGGACGTACGATGAAGCCATCGTTATCCGAGCCGTTACCAGTGTCGACGGAATGACAGCAGAGTTTGCTGAAGTGCCATGGGCCGTCCTTGGGGATGTGTCCGCGAAGATTGTCAATGAGGTGCCGGGGGTTAACCGCGTTCTCTATGACATCACGGGCAAGCCACCTGCCACGATCGAGTACGAATAGCCTGATAAAAAACGGTCATCATCTATGGGTTGTTAACCCGTGATGGTGACCATTTTTGCGTTGAATTGAGTAAATTAATTTGGGATGGTTTTGGGGGACATTTTACCCTAGTGAACCTAGCCTCCATAATCAACGCTCTACGTTAATCGTTATTATTATCGATTGGGTCCTTAACCAGTTGATCGATGACCATCGTAATGATTTCTTTATCAACTGAAGAATCGAACTTACGTGCAAAGAGGTGACCCATTTCTTTAGCAGCCTTTAATTTCGAAAGATCTTGGCTACGCCAGGTATAAGGCGATCCGTCCCACCAATTGATGTAGCGTAAATTGCCTTGGAGTTCATCTGGTTTATCATGGACTTTTTCAGCATGGTAGATTTTAAAGTTAGCTGACGCATGGTTGATAACTGCTGGGATAAATAATTCGTCGACTAAGAATCCGTGACTAAACGTTGACGTAATCCATTGTTCAGATTGGACCACAGCGGTAGCAAGGTCATGCGAAATTGAAAACCAGTTTGATCCAAATTCAATTTCATGTTTAATTTTACTTGGGTGACGGTTGGCCGCTAGATTCAAGAATTTTCCTTCGATTTTGTTAAACATCCGATAAAAGACCCGGCGATCGCGATAATGCTTAGATAAATGGTGCTTCATCATGCGAACTTCTAAATCGGATTGAGCCACTTGAGCACTGTATGTTAGAAAATTTTCACCAATATGTTGATCAAAGAATGTGTGGATATAATCTTGATTTGCTAGTGGTAAATCCAGTCCTGATAATAAATGATAAAACGAGTAATGACCTTGTTTTGTGGCAGCTTTTATTAAGTCGATTTCAGCCTGAACTTGCGAAAAATCACCCCAATAAATATTAATCCGCGGGACTAATTTAAGCTGTGAGTGTTGAACAACTAGATGTAGTGAATCCACTTTTGCCTTGTTATCAATCAAAATATAAATATCATTACGAGAGTCATCCAGTAAGGTGACCAATGATTGTAGTTGTTCAAAATTACGATTTGCAATGATAAGGTATGCGTGCTTTTCCATAATAAATCCTCAATTTTCCACAGTGCAGTCCAATAAATAAAGTGCTTTTGAAGCGCAATGTTTATTCAATTTTATTAATGCGTAAAACGGGTTAATAAGAGCCTTTTTAATTCAAGCAACTTTTGTTTATTGACCAGTGTGTCGATGGATAATAATGGTCATTAAATGATTTGTGTGCCGTTGAGCGTTGGAAAGCCATAAGAATGAACCAACTCTTCCCAGTTTTCGGGAAGCCGTTCATTTTCTTCAATAAAGTATTGGCTTAACAAGGCAACGGAAAACTCATCGGCCTGTTCTTCCAGTGAAGAACGTCCGTGTAATGCCGTTGTATAGTAACCAATGAGACCTTCTTGCAGCACAATGTGACCGAGTTCATGGGCCATAACGAAGTATTGCTTGGGTGTGCGGTTAATTGCGTCATTGAGCAAAATAACCGGTGCGTCCTGATCGTAAACAACTTTGCCCAGTGGGTATTTTCCAATGTTGACCCAGTCAACCTGAATATTCAGCAATTCAGCGATCCGAAACGGGTCAGCTGTCTTGTATTTTTTTGTCATGTATTTCGTGATTTCTTTAATGTCCAAGTAATCAGCCCCTAGTTGTGTTTATGGCGCTTCCAGAAGATTGTTTCCATCGCCACGCGTAATTGTGCTTGTTCATCCTCCGTTAAATCATCACCTTCATAGGTCATTGATCCTTCATTAGAGGAGAGGAATTCTGCGAGATCTTGCCGATCCTGCTCATCAGCCCACGCGGGTGTTTGATGATTGTTCAGCAGGTAGTCGACGGTCACGTTAAAGTACTGCGCAATTTTCACGAGGGTGCTGGTGTCTGGTTCATTACGGTTATTCTCAATGTGAGAATAGGTCGCCCGGCTAATGGCTAAATCCGCGGCAACTTGGTTTTGGGTCTTCTGCTGTTCATTGCGAAGGGCTTTGATTCGATCACCAAGCATAGTGTGACTCCTAACGTCTGATAGTTTATGAACTCAGTATAGATACAAAATGTACCAGTTTCAAGTGTAGATACTTTTTGTATCTGATTTTAGTTGACGATACAAAAAGTATCAGTTATGCTAATCAGTGTTAATTAACAGCAAGCTCATTCAAAAATAGAATGACGGAGAAATTTTTTTAAATATTTTTGATACAAAATGTATCCGAAACTAAAACGGAGGTCCTTAAAAAGATGAATGATCAGGAAGTTGACGACATGTACCCAGAAATCGACGATAAACAAACCATAAAAAACGCCCGTGATTTCTTTACGCATAAGTTACCACGATTTCAGCGAATGAGTGGTTGGCAATTAAAGGAAAGTTTGCGATCACCCGTCTTTGATGGCATGCCGAAGGGCCAGTCAAACCAAAATGGTGCAGAGAAGGCGTTGTTAGATCGGTTAGAACAATTGGACGAGGAAGCGGATGGACATTTAGTTAATGCGGGTCGGATCGTTTTGGCGACAGTTGAGGCCATTAAACAATGTGATCCCACCATGCGGACGATGTTAATTGGAACCTATGTGCTACACCAGTCACAGACGTACATAATGACACATAGCGGTTATGAGGAGTCCCAGTACCGGGTGAAGAAACGGGAAGCCTATCTCCAATTTGCGGATTACTTTGAACGGACGCGAAGGGAGTGCCATGCTGGTTATCCCAGTTTGCTAGCTTATGAGGATCGTCGTTCAATCGTCGGTTGACCGTCGCAGGTTCATCGGTTTTTAGGGAAAAAGGGCGTTATATTGGTATCGTACCAAAACAACAAAGGAGCGTCCCTGGCCCCAAACTTCAATTTAAGCGAAACGACTGATTTTCCATGCGGAAAGTTGGTCGTTTTCATTTGCTCAAAAAGGTGATTGGGACACGGGTAATGAGGAGGTGATTAATCATGAGTCAAATGATCAAAACGGCATACGGATATGTCAGTTTAACTGAGGCAGCCATTTGTGCTGATTTGGAAGGATGGCTTCAAAAAAAGCGGCATCAACAACCTTGTTCAAATGAAGAACAACGCCGCACGATTGCTAAGGACCGTTCACAAACTGCGACACGCAATGATCCGTTAAAAAATGAGCAGGGGGCATAAGAATATGTAATGGCTGATAAGAAGCAATTTGAGCTGGCCGAACAAGATTACCAGGCAGGAATGACCTATCCGGCAATTGCTCAAAAAGTATGGCGTGGCTGTGAACACAGTGCGGTCGTGGAAATATCGTCATGGGTGGGCGCATGCTGAGCACGTTTTAGAACAGCAACCGCAGGCCACGACGAAAAAGATTGTTGCTGACGTTGCGGATAACGGCACCCTTAATGGATAAGCAAAAGTTATTTTGCCTTCACTATTTACAGTCGTTTAACGCAACCAAGGCGTATCAACAGGCATACAACGTGGGCTATAAGACGGCGATGGCAAGCGGATCACGGCTGTTGAATAATCCAAAAATCACGGCGGAATTGAAACAGTTAAAGCAAATTCGCCAGGAAGCGGAGGCGCTAACAGCCGAAGATGTGTTACATGAACTAAAGCGGCAGGCGTTTGCTGATCTCGGCGATTACATTGAGTTTGCGACTCGTGAAGAGGCGGCCACAACAAAACGTGACGCCAATGCGGCGACAAAACACTCTTATGTCTATTTGAAGGATCAGGCAGATGTTGACACGTCCCTGCTTAAATCCGTCAAGGTGGGCAAAGACAGTGTGGTTGTGGAGTTAGCTGATAAGCAACGGGCACTGTTTGAACTTCTTAAACACCTGGAGCCAACAGCCACAGCATCAGCACAACCACAACCAATTATTGTTGACGACATTCATGCCGAACAAATGGGAGTTAACGATGATGAAGAAACTTAGTGAGCTTGTGGCGCCATCTTTCTACCGGCTGCACGATGACTTACGGCAACACGCCCACCTTGATTATTGGCTGAAGGGTGGCCGGGGATCGACCAAATCATCCGTCATTTCCTTAGAAATTGTGTTGGGCACATTATGAATGATCGTGACGCAAACGCGGTGGTGTTACGAAAGGTGTACGGCACAATTCGTGAGTCATCGTTTGAGCAGTATCTTTGGGCAATTGATTGTTTAGGTGTGTCCGCGCTGTGGAAAGCGTCGATGAGCCCAATGCAATTGACGTACGTTCCGACAGGGCAGCAGATTCGATTTAAGGGTGCCGATAA
Organism: Furfurilactobacillus entadae; assembly: GCF_045862745.1. Taxonomy (NCBI): domain Bacteria; kingdom Bacillati; phylum Bacillota; class Bacilli; order Lactobacillales; family Lactobacillaceae; genus Furfurilactobacillus; species Furfurilactobacillus entadae. Next base: position 28,419 of record NZ_BQXN01000001.1, read on the forward strand.
ACCGGAGAAAATTAAGTCACAAAAATTTCGCCACGGTTATATGAAGTTTAAACAGTACGAAGAGGTCACCGAATTTCGGGGCATGCGCGAGCTGCGTAGCATCAACCAGTCGTTGGATCGTGGTGGGACGGACATCATAACGTTTTATAGTTATAACCCACCGGAATCGCAAAATAACTGGGTGAACCAGGCTGTTGAACAGGCAAAACGACGTGCAGATACACTGGTGAGTGCAACGACTTATTTGACGGTGAATCCAGAATGGCTCGGCAATAAGTTTATTGCGGATGCAGCGCAACTGAAACGAGACAACGAGAAGGCCTATCGCCATGAGTATTTAGGTGAGGTCACCGGGACGGGCGCCGAGGTCTTCGGGAATTTAGAGCAACGTGAGGTGACATTGGCAGAGCGAGTGGTGTTTGACCGCTACACGTTTGGCCTTGATTTCGGCTTTGCCCATGATCCGCTGGCGTTTGTTGTGACACATTATGATAAAAAACACCGGATCCTGTATCTATTGAACGAAGTGTACCAGGTTGGGATGACCAATCGCCAAGCGGTCGCAGCGATTGAATCACTAAATGAAATGAATGATCCCATTATTGGTGATGCCGCCGAACCCCGGACAATTAATGAATTTAATGAACTAGGGTTGAAAATTACGGGGGCAAAGAAGGGGCCAGGTTCCGTTGAACATGGAACCAAGTGGTTGGCCGATTTGACCAAAATCGTGATTGATCCGCTGATGTGCCCAAATGCTGCCCGTGAATTTAGTGGTTACGAACTAGATCGTGACGTGAACGGAAACTTTAAGGCGGGCTATCCTGATCGGGATAACCACGCTATTGACGCAGTTCGTTACGCCATGAATGATGTGATGAACGATAACGGCACGTTAAAAATAACAAACCTAGGAGGCCGATTTTGAGTCAATTTACTTACGGTGGAAACACGTATAGCTATAGTGGAACGGCCACGATCGACGATAATGGTACTTTTTTGGTGGCCGAAACGAATACTGACGGTCAACCGCATGTCTTGACGGCCGCTGATCTGGCATTCTTCTTGCAAGAGCACCAGCACACGGTCATGAGACAAAATGCAAAGTTACGGCGCTACTATAAAGGTGACCACGACAAAATTCGCAATGTCCGCGGTAAGGCGGCATGGAAACCGAACAACAAATTACCAATCAACTTCCCCAAAAAATTGGTGGATACGTTTGATGGTTACTTTGCCGGAACGCCAGTCAAGGTTGACGTTGCGCCAACGGGGGACGATCAACAGGACGTTGTGACAGCGGATAAATTTCTGGCCACGTTTAATAAACTAAACGATGTTCCACAAACAATTTTTCAACTTGCGAAAGAAACGTCCATTGTTGGGCGGGCGTACGCCTACTTATATCAAGGGCCGGACAGTCAAACACACTTGGCTTCGTTACGCGGTGAAGACGGATTTGTGATTTATTCCATGAATATTGACCGCACACCACTGTATGCCGTTCGGCTCGTCCGGATGAATCCACAAACGCAAACATACATCGTGGATGTTATGACGGCTGATGGAATCGTTGAGCAATTTGATGTTGCAAGCCTCCAGATCAATGATGAAGAGACACTTGGATTTGAGCCCGTGCCAATCAGTTATGGCATTGTTCCCATGATCGAGTTTAATGCTGATGATGAGCGAATGGGCTTGTACGAAGCGGCGACGGGATCGACCTTGCTATTTCAGAGAAGGCTAATGATGTCAGCTACTTTGGCGATTCCATGCTTGAAATTATTAACTTCAACATTGCGGATGATGATTTGCATAATTTGAAGGATAACCGGGTGTTTAAGAGAAACAGTCCGGCAGATCGACCAGCAGAAGTGAAGTTTTTGGAGAAGCCTAGTAATGACCAAACGCAGGAAAATTTATTAAGTCGGTTAGTTGATTATCTCTATCAAACCACCGGGGTAGTCAACATTGATGATCAGGATTTTACGAATGCAGCGAGCGGGAAATCACTCGATCACAAGTTACTGACGATGACCAACAAGGCGGACGCAAAGGCAGCAAAGTTTACTGAATCATTGATGCGTCTGTATGGGGCATTACTGCGCTTTAATGGGTTCGATGAACTGGTGACCAACCTGCGAATCAAGTTTATTAAGACGGTTCCACACAGTTTGACAGATGAGGCAACAGCGCTGGTGAGTCTCGTTCCCGTGATTGAAGCTGGCTTATTATCAAAAGAAACGGCGTTGTCCCTGTTTAGCTTTATTGAAGATCCGGCGGCGGAATTAGTTAAAGTTCATAACGAAAAGCAAGAACAGGCACGGATGGTTATGGGGCCAACAGGTGATGACAACCTGTCTGATGGCAGAAAATTAACAGAATAAGACAAAGCACGTAGGAAGCCAAAATCTGATGTGAACCTCCAGAGTTGGACAAAAGCAAACTCTGGGGGTTTTACTATGACTAAATATAATTATGAATTTAAAGCAAAAATTGTTGCTGAATGCTTAGCAGGCATTGGTAGTAAGACATTGACCCACGGATACAACATTCCAAATGGACAAATAATTATCGACTGGGTTAAGAAATTCCAAAAGTATAGCGTCGAAGGATTAGAAGTTAACCATAGGAGACAGATCTATTCTAGTGACTTTAAGCAACAAGTATTAAACTGGATGAAACAGCATCAGACTTCCTATAGAGTAACTGCGTTACATTTCAACATACCAAGTGCTTTAAGAATCCTATCTTGACAGACGTAGTTCGAACAATTTGGCAATGAAGGCCTGCGTGCGCGGAAATGAGGACGTCCAGCAATGGCAAAACATAAACGACCAGCACCAGTTTCTAATGATAATTTAGAAGCGCTAAAGAAGTTAAAGAAGTTACGCGAAAAGAAGTTAATGTTAAGAATTGAGAATGCTTACCTAAAAATAGATGCCTTAGATCGGGAAGAAGAAGCTCGAGAAAAATCGCACAAAACAGCACATAACTAAGGCAAATTTTTCGAGTTTCTTTAGCACTCGTTCTCCGGATAGTTCACCTGTCACGGAGCACTTACTATTACGCTAGACAAGTCGGCACGAATACAACCGATGTGAGTAAATTTCGCTATGGTTGCTAAATAAAGTAGCGGTATGCTCGTACTGCACGGCTGTGCGTACAGACCAGAGCTTTCAATACCAGAATACCGTTTGGCGAAAGGTGCTCAGACAACACCATGTCTTTCAGAGTATGTCCCGGAAGGAAACATGTTTGGACAACGTTTCGATGGAATCATTCTTTCACATCATGAAGGCTGAACTATTTGACCAGACTTATACAACTAAGGATTCTTTGATTCAAGCAACGACTGAATGGTTGGATTATTACAACCAACGCCGAATTAAAACCAAATTAAAGGGCAGGACGCCGGTTCAATACCGACAGCTTGCCCTTCAATCAGTCGCTTAATATACATGCCCAACTTAATGGGTTCACTTTGAGTTGAGTTTTTTAATTTGGCACAGTTAAGCTATAAAAGCTTTGATATCAATTATCAGTCTAATAAATATGTTGACATATTTATAAAAAAGTATTGTTCGGTTGAGACAAGTTTGATATATTAATCCGTTACATATCTTTTTAGAAAAGTGGGTTGAACATGATTTTTATTATTTTTTTATTTATTGCTGGCATTATTGCTGGGATTATCAGTACTGTGACCGGGATGGCGTCTTTAGTTTCTTATCCCATGTTGTTAGCGGCTGGGTTATCACCCGTGGTTGCTAATGTTACAAATACAACTGGTTTAGTTTTTGCCGGTTTTAGCTCGGGAATTTCATCACGCCAAGAATTAAAATATAACTATCGGGATCTGTTTTGGATCTCTCCACTAATTGTAATCGGAGGTGTAATTGGCAGTGTTTTACTTTTAGTTTTTCCAAATGATGTTTTTGAAAAAATTGTTCCATTTATGATTTTTGCAGTTGCGATCGTTTTTGCTGTTCAGCCACGTCTACGTTTGGATGATGCTGTGGCATTAGATGGTTACGTTCCTGTCAAGAAAACGCTAACCACTGTTGTTCTTGTTTTTTTAATTGGCGTTTATGGTGGTTACTTTGGTGCGGCAGCAGGTGTTTTTACTCTCTTGGTTTTTTCAGAAACTCCTGGGCTCAGGCTGACTGTTGCTAACGCAATCAAAAATGTTGCTGGTGGAATGGCTAACCTTGTTGCAACAATTATTTTCATTTTTTCCGGTAAGGTCCAATGGTCAGCAGCTATTCCAATGGGGGTGGGCTTCTTTGTTGGAGGATATATCGGTCCAAAAATTGCACGGTATATGCCAGCTAAGTTACTACGTTGGTTGATTATTATCGGGGCATTAATCTTAGCAGGAAATATGTTTTATGGTGCATTCATTCGATGAATAGAGATGGTGATTTTTTCTTATTGAGGCTTTAGGAAGAAGTTAATGGGCTTCCTCTTGGCTAATCCCCAGCTCAATTCGTTTCATAGTTGACGGCCACTTAGCCTTACCAACTGCATTAAATTCAAACACTAGTTGCGTCTGCTTGTGCATTGGTTGGATCCAGCAATAATGTGCACGGCTTGATGGGATTAAACCGGCAGTCAATTGATGACGTGATTTATCCCGGTCAAGTTTTAGTTAAGTGTTCATAATAAGTCTTAGCCAATTTATGGGCATCGCCGGGCCATCGGGACGAAATATAATTACGGTCAACCACAACCAGTGAATGTTTGGTGTCGGTAGCCGTGTCACGTGTGAAGGGATGACTGCTATGAATGAAATTGGCTGGGTTTGCTAACATCGATTTAACCTCGTTCTCAACGGTCTCTGGATACGTTCGGTAGTAATCACAAAGCCACAACCGCGTTAGCTGATAAGCACTAAGTTTCTGAAGGTTAAGCAGGCTGGCCGTTTTATAATCTGTAAGAACAAAATGGCCCGTGGCGGGGAACGTTGCTCGAGCAGCGGCTATCGTTCCGTGACAGATTGCACCAACCAGTTTTTTAGTTGTTAAAAAACTGTGCGATTACTCGACGTAAAATAGTGGAGTCTAAGTAAACACGTATCCTTTGTCATGACCGCTGGGTAGCAACAGGCCATCATATTTAGCGACACTGATGTCAGCGTATGCAAGTGGATGCTGAAAGGCAGGTGCCTTAATCATTGCTTGATATGCTGTTCGAATCGTGGTGTCAGCCATGAGAAAGTGCTTGAAAATTTCGAAACCACGTCCTGCTAATAACCGGTCGTCGGCCGCTGCTGGTGTTCCATCAGGTGTGGTGAAGATGACTTTAATTTTCCTATCGGTTAAATATTGCCATGGAATGGTTGTCTTGGTGGGGTCAAAACCGTAAGCTGGTAGGGAAATAATGACCATGAGTAAAACCAAAAAAATTTTGATAGGAATTTGGTGTTTTTTTAAAGGTAGCACGTTCGTTAACATATTAATACTTAACATTGCTTATGCGGGTAGTTGTGGTGTGGCAGGAACCGGAGAACATTTTCTAATGATGATTCAGAAACGCTAAAGAAGCGTAAGAAAAGCGCACAAATCGTCACAAAACGAAGGCAGATAGTTCGAATTTCGCTAAAACTACTTTTGATGCCTCTGATGGCCTGCTTATTGATAGCTGACCTGTTTTTCAAAGCATGGTAGATTGACTTGGCGATGATAATCGATGCCGAGTTAAAACCAAATTAAAAGGCAGATCACCAGTTCAATACCAGCAATGCGCCTTTCAATTAGTTGCTTAATTTAATTGTCCAACTTAACGACTTCTCTTCTTAATAACAAAGAACGTCGTTACGCCAGCTAAGATAGCAATGCCAATAATGCTGGTTGTGTAATCAATAGCAGCGGTGCTTGGTAGGCTAGCGTGACGAGGTGTGTCACTTTTATTACTTTGTTTAGGTGATGTTGTTGAGGAACTACTTGAAGAAATACTCTGATATGGAACAACGGTCCTTGCTTGACTGCTGGTAGTGTTTGACTGTGAGCTGCCGGTTGCTGAGGATGATTGACCATTTGATGTCACACTTAAGCTATCAACGTTTTTTGAGCTTGATGATGAGCTTCCAGAACTACTCGAACTTGAAGAAGTAGTAGGGGCGTAAGTGACCGTAACAACGTTGGCACCGTCTTTAGCAACTTTATAGGAAGTTGGTTGATTTGCTGAAATCGTGTAGCCGTCAGAACTTGGTTGATCGATCGTGATGATGCGGCTAAATTTAGTGGCAATCCTCTTAGAACCTAAATTTTTACCATCAGTAGACACGTAGTTAATAGTTACAGTTTCATCGTTAGGAATTAAAACACTGAAGAAGGTTGTGTTCGAACCGCGTCTGCTAAGATAGGGTTATTGAAGCACTTGGTATGTTGAAATGTAACGCAGTTACTCTATAGGAAGTCTGGTGCTGTTTCATCCAGTTTTATACTTGTTGCTTAAAGTCACTAGAATAGATCTGTTTTCTATGAGTAACTTCTAATCCTTCAACATCATACATTTGAAATTTGTTAACCCAGTCAATAATTATTTGTCTATTTGGAATATTGTATCTGTGGGTCAATGTCGTACTACCAATGCCCGCCAAATATTCAGTGACAATTTTTGCTTTAAATTCATAATTATATTTAGCCATAGTAGAACCCCCAGAGTTAGATTTTGTCCAACTCTGGGGGTTCACTTCACCAACGTCGAATTTTCCGATAATAGCCATTTGGAAAAAATTTCATGTGAATTTGATCGTACTGCTTGTTGTAAATGTCCACGAGCATGTCACTTTTGAGACTTTTATTAGGGGCAATGGCGCTCGTGTTGCCGTCCATAATGTCTGCAAAATCTTCAATGGCTGTGGGATCGTCGTCAAATTCACGATCAACCTGCCAGTCAATGAATTGGTCTGACGTCGTTTTTCCTTTTGAGCGTTGCATATGACGATTTAATCGTTTGACAGCTTCCTTGGCGGTAGCCTATGCATTCGCGTTTGAAAAATGACTGGTTGCTTTAACAAGCTCTGTGGCGTCAGCACGACCAGTGGCGAGAGATTCTTTGGTGGGTTCCTCGTAGGCGTTACGAATCCTGTTGATGTCATTCACGATGGTTTGAGTTCGTCGGTAATCACTTCGTCAAATTCGGTACCCGGCGTACTTGGCTGTAGCAACTGGGCCAGCGATTCCAAACCCAAGGGCCAACACAAACATGATGCTCGTTAACGGTAATGCTCAGGCCCCGGTGCGCCCGTTTTTGAATAAGTTCAACAAGCATCCAGATTCCCAGACCGAATGTTGCGAGTCCAAATAAAATGGTGAATAAGATGCAAAAAAGATAAAAGCTAAATGCCATGTGTGCCTCCAAAAAATGCTGGCCCCAAAAGGTACCAGCAAGAAAATTAACGTTTAGTAATCAGATGATGCTGCAGCAATCCCGATAATAACTGCAAAAATAGCAAAGATTAAGTACAGCCCTAAGATTGATACATTGATGATAAAGCTGACAAAACCAGCCCGGTTCCATGTTGCTTGAACTTGCTTAAAGGTGGCAACGTCCGTGTAGTGACCGTCACGCCATGCCCATTCATCTCCTTTGACCCCACAAACGAAGATCCAACCGAGGTTAAAGAAGGGAATCAAACATAATAATGGTAGGTAAGTCTTGTTCCCAATTCCCCAGAAAATGTTAAAAGTGAAGGCACCCCAGTTCCATTTCTTGATTTCAGTAGGAACCTCTGGTGTTTGCTGAACAGGTTGCTGTTTTGGCGTAGCAGCTTGTGATGTAGGGGCCGTGGCTTGTGAAACGGGTGCTTCAGACGTTACGGGTGCTGTTGAAGTTGCAGAAGCAGGTACTTGTGACTCAGGTGTCTTATTCGAATCCATGTGATGTCTCCTTAATAATCGTCGTCAAAAATCATTATTGCGAAAAAACTAGTTTGCTGATGCCGCTGTTTTAGCAGGGCGTTGCATCAAGGTATAAACGGTTCCGATGATCAACACAACAAGTGCAGGAAAGGCAAGGAAGGCAGTGAGACCGAATAAAGCACTACCGATAATTCCTAGAACGGGACCGGTAATGGAAATGCTGTGCTTCCGTGACAGAACTAGGGCAACAATGTTCAAAATAACACCGATCCAAGCAATTGAATAAAAGACAATTGCAGTGCCACTAGTGACGTTAGTTCCAGAAAATGAATCAGAAAAGGCGGTTCCAAAAATCACAGGCCATGAAATTGTGAATAGCACACAATTGATGATATCTAAGATTCCGGTCCACATGTTAATTTTTAATTTGGTCATTTGAGTGACCCCCCTAAAGAATGATTCAGCTTTTTAAGACATCAGTGATTTGGTCAAACTGAATGATGATCATTAACCTGGTCAATCGCTTAACTTTTGTTAAAGAAATCACACAGCAATTAAAAATGTAACATAAAAAATTATGAATTAGTAGTGTTTAATGGAGATATGCTTTTATGATGATATTGATTAGCGACATAGTGGTTAATTCAGTTAACGCTGGTTTTTAGTTGTAACGATCATTAAACTAGGAGTGAGGATTCAAAGGGAGGACGTATTAATCATGAAGTTAGTGATGCTGGGTGATTCGATTACACAGGGATGGGATGGATACAAGGATGTGCAATATCCGGCGTCCGTGACCGTCGCACAACGATTAGGCATTTCAGTGACCAATTTAGGCCATGGGGGTGGCGCAATCATTGGCGAACGAAAAAATGACCTAACAGCATCAGTGGCGTCGTGTTCGTTTGCCGATTACGACATTGTAACGGTGGCGTACGGAATTAATGATTTTAACCAAGGGACGGGGACACTGGCGACGGTGACTGAGACCCTTACCGCCGAACTCGCCCGAATCCGAGCCCAAACGGCGACAATTCAGCTGGTCGGGATTTTGCCAATGTGGGGCAACATTGACGCGGTAAAGGAAGACCAAAACCAGCGAGGGATTAGCTTTACGGCGTTTCAGGATGCACTTGCGACGACGTATCAGGCTGCCGGCGGTGTGGTATTGGATTGGCGGGTGGCCCCCATTGTGACAGCGGCTAATGCTGAAGAAACGCTGGCTGACCACTGGTTGCATCCCAATCAGGCGACGTACAATAAGGTTGGGGCGCGAATCGCTGATGTTATTCATACAACACTCACAATATGATTAGACAAACTCACCAACACGGCTTTTTTTGTGTAAACGATGTGAAGACTGCGCCCGTTCATAAAAAGGCGTAGCGTTTGGGGGCAAGGAACGGTAAACTATTTGAATACTGTCAAATTTAGGCGGGGGGGAATTTGTCCCGAACCGACAACGCGATGGTGAAATTGCGGCAGCAAGAGAAGAATGGGATGGGAAAGTTAATGCATCAGCTATTATCAGAGTTTATGGGAACGGCACTAATGATTATTTTTGGGGTCGGGGTTCATGCCGACACGGTTTTAAACGATACAAAGTATCATGGTTCAGGGCACCTTTTTGCCATTACAACATGGGCTTTTGGGATCACAATTGCTCTGTTTATTTTTGGAAACGTCACGATCAATCCAGCAATGGCACTGACGCAAGTGCTGCTTGGAAACATGAGCTGGCTGACCTTTTTCCCAACCGCGATTGTTCAAGTGTTCGGGGGAATGGTGGGGGCGATCATTGTGTACATTATGTATGCTGATTCGTTTAAACATTCTTACGGCAAACTGGACGGCGTAACGATTCGAAACATTTTCTCCACTTCACCAGCCGTTCGGAATTTACCTCGGAACTTCTTCGTTGAATTTTTTGCAACGTTTGTCTTCCTGTCAGGAATTCTGGCCATTTCACAGGTTAAAACGCCAGGAATCGTGCCAATTGGTGTTGGTCTCTTAGTGTGGGCTGTCGGTATGGGGATGGGGGGTCCAACTGGATTCGCCATGAACCTTGCGCGGGACCTTGGCCCACGGTTGGCACACGCGGTGCTACCCATTAAGAATAAGGCTAGCAATGATTGGCAGTACGGGTTACTGGTTCCAGGAATCGCCCCCTTTGTTGGGGCCATCGCGGCAGCACTATTCGGCAAGTTTTACTTGGGCCTATAAAGAAGTAAACCATTTAATGGAAGAATTTGGTCAACGAGCACGATAATCTCGAACTAAAATGGTTAAGGTGGTACTCGAATTAGCTTTTTTTGTGTATACTTCCTTGTAGGAGGATTTCAACTAATGAAATTTTTAGGAATGGGACTTGGCTTTTGGATTGGTCTATTAATTGCCATTATTATTGTGGGGATCATTACGTATGTGCTGGCTAAGCGGTATACAACGGCGCAAGCACACAAACGTGAATTAGACCGGCAGGCGGCGTTTGTTAAAGCGGCAGGCCGCATTCAATATGATGTTGACGTGATGACGACAATGGTTGACGATCAACGCCGGTTCAATAAACAAATGTGGCTTGAGTCACCAACAGGGAAGGCGCCAACGTTGGTGGATGATCTGTGGTATGAACCCTTAATGGATGATTTGCACGAACTGCGTCAGTTGAACAATGGCGAGTTACCAGATAACGTTATTTCAGAAGCGTTAACGGTAGCAACCTCGTTAAAAGGGTGGCGGCCATCGTTGATTGCACAGGCTACTGATGAAAAAACAGACTACACGATGTGGTTGGTTGAAACAGGCGCCCGGTTGCAACATATTTTAGATTCATTGGCGCCTGCCTTGAATAAGGCGGCGGTGACAGCACCAAGCAAGTAATTAATCAAAAGACTGATCGCCCGTTCACGGGTTGGTCAGTTTTTTTTGTATATTGGTGGGCCCAAATGTGAGCGCTTGGTGAGTGCTTTTTTAGAAATTCTCAGTCAGGCGCCCGATAGGTCTAAAACTTCCTGTATAATAGTTAAGGTAATAAAATAATCGAAACGAGGCCGTTATGATGTACAAAAATCGAGTTTACTTAGCTAGTCCGTTCTTTTCAGATGAACAAAAGCAGCGCATTGAGACGGTTGTGACAGCACTCCGTCAAAACGAAACAATTGATGCGGGTGGGATTTTCATTCCTCAAGAACATCAGGAAGAGTCCTTAGAATTTGGTTCATTTGAGTGGCAAGATTCCGTCTTTGCAAGTGACATGCGCCAGGTAAAACGGGCAGATGTTGTCGTGGCCATTTTGGATTACAAGTACGAAGAGGGGAACCTCGAACCAGACGCAGGAACCATTTTTGAAATTGGGGCCGCTTGGGCCTGGAACATTCCGGTGATCATGGTTCAATTCCATCCAGAAAACGAACTTAACTTAATGTTAGTGCGGTCACTGACAGCAATGTACACAGGTGACAAAATCGCAGCCGGATTGCAAGATTACGACTTTAATAACTTACCAACGAAGTACACGGACATGAAAATCTTCTAACGAACCGTTGAATAAAAGTCCATTACTAACGGCTAAAATTGTTTAACAATTGGAACGTTTATTAAATGAATTTTTAAAAAAGTGAGTTTTAGTGGACATCAAGCGTAATTGCCTGTATTGTGGTTGCCAACTTAGGTAAAAGGGAGTGGCAACCATGATTACAAATACAGACGCCTTCATTACGGATCTGAAGCAGATTTTACGAGGCAGCTTTGATGATGATCAGTATTTAGTGGAAGCAGTGGTCAATCGACTAAACGTTTCTCAGACAACGCACTATGAAGTGTCAAAGTGGCGGGCAAATGATCATAAAGATCATGAGTTTACGTTCCGATTGAATGACGACGCGTCCTATACATACGTGACTTCGCGTTAAGGTCCATTGCAACCCGATTGTTAAACGTTAATAATCACAAAAAGGGATAAAATCTGACGTTTACCCAAAAAGTTGGAACTAAATAGTTTTGTTAATTAGGCAGTTAATTGCGCTCGAAATCGAGTGGTGATTGACCGCCTAATTTTATTTGAATTCGCTTTTGATTGTAATAATTAATCCAGGAATTGATTGCTTTGGTTAGCTCTGAGGCGTTTGCGTATTGCTGTAAACTAACGATTTCAACTTTTAATTTATCAAAGACAGTCTCACATGCTGCATTGTCTAAACAAGTCGCTCGTCGAGACATACTTTGCCGGATATGCATTTGTTTGAGTAGCTTTCTCCATGCTCGATGCTGGTATTGCCAGCCTTGATCAGTATGGAGTGTGATTTGATACCCCGTTTGGG
>NZ_BQXN01000001.1:40830-213786 GCF_045862745.1 Furfurilactobacillus entadae
GGTATCTGTTTCACCAGTTGTTTTAATGGGGCTAATGAGAATGGCAAATTCGGATGAGCACCGATTGACCATGTTAAGATTCGCTTACTACAGAGATCTTTAACGATCTCTAAAGAAACCTTATCACCGTCTGAAAGTTTGCCAGCAGTTAAAGTTGAAAAGAAGAATTATTAGTGATTGATTTTTATTTTCCTAGTCATTTACTGCATAGATATAGTGGTGTGTTTTGAATAAGATGACAAGAGCTACATAACGATTTCTGAGAAATTTGGGGTATGAATTATGAGTTTAGATGAAAGTGGAATGACAACTGATCAAAAAATCGACAACCTATTTAAGATTTATAAATCTAAATCGATGGTAGATGGGAGCTATAAAATGGTTTGGGGGTCAAAGATTGACGATTCACTCTTTGTGCAAGAGCGAAACGTTCAAGAGGATAAACAAAACAATGAGAATGTTCATAAATATACTTGAAACATGGTCCTTTTTTTACCACCATTATTGTTAGGATTAACACATGATGGCACTCTTGCGACATACAAAGCAGATGTTCTGATGATAAGTACAGTGGCATTCTTGATATTGTGGTATGCCCTTGAAGAAATTGATCAATGGCTTGCATTAAAGGGATCAAAGTTAACTAAGATTGAAAGGTTAGCAGATGTTATGCATGTTGAAGATGAAAAGAAAATAAAAGAAATGTTCGATAAAGCAGAGCAAAGACATAGATTAGTATCAGGGCTTTTAATACTCTTTACTGTAATTGCGGGTGCTAGCTATTATTTTTTCTCGTTCCATAGCATTTTATTTTCCATGTTTGAAATTCTTGAGATGCTGACATTCTTTTCAACTAGCATAACTTATGCGCCATATGAAAGATGGCGAAGGAAGTACTATGGTAAGGTTTTGCGGACGGAATGATTGGAGCAAAAGAGAGATTTTTGGGTAAAGAGATTCTTCCAAATCATTACCAGTCGTGTCACTAAAAAGTAAAGCCAAGGTTTAACAAATGCATTACACAAAAAAGACGTTGACCCCATATCCCGGTGGTCAACGTCTTTAATTTTGCTCTGTTAATCGCGGTGGGTAAAGCGTGCCCACCAATAGATAGAAATGTAGAAAAACATACTTAAAATGCTGATGATGACACCCAATCGGAAGCCGGGTGCGCGGTAAACCAGGCGAACGTGGTGCTTGCCTGATTGAAGTTTAACGGCGCTCAGGTTACCGGCGACGCGTTGAACGGTGGCATCCTGACCATCAACATAAACGTGCCAGCCCTTGTCATAGGGAATGCTCAAGAAGAGCATTTTCTTATCAGGCTTGATGGTGATTGTACCGGCGAGGTGATCAGGGGTCCAGCCCTTATCCAGATGAAGCGTTGACTGGTGCAGTGTCGTTAATGATTGATAGAAGGACTGATCATCCAGCGTTTGCAGTGCCTTTTCGGGTTGCTTAATGGGTTCACGGCTCAAGACCTGCACGTGAACGGTGTCGCCCTTACTAAAGCTGCCTAGCGACAGTGCTGATTGAGAACGGACAACCACGCGGGTGTGGCGACGCGCATTGTTCACACTGATCTGGGCGTGTTCCACACTCAATTCAGGGAAGTAGGCGTACAGCGTTCCGGTTGCCTGTGGCGTGACCGTCAGATCATACCGATAACGGCTGTTGACCTTTTGACCACGGTGAACGTGTGTCACCTTGACCCGTTTGAAGTAGTGCGTCTTGGTGCCATTAATACCTTGCCATAAGCGCTGCTGATTCGTCAGGGCCGCCGTATCGGCAAACTTCACGTGGGTGACTTGATCATTTGCGGCAAAGCCCAGGGGCAGTGCGGTGGGGTGGTCAATAATCTGGTAATTATTGGCGGTCATCCGCAGTTCATAACGCACAGCCAGCAGGGCGTTAGTGAGGTGGGTACTTCCCTCAGCACTGATCCGGCGGGCGTTTTTACTGTAAAAGCCCAGCTGTTCCAGCATGGTCCGGGTGGACTCATTTAAGGTGGAACTGTACAGGTCAATCCCATAACTATTGAAGAGGAGCAGGTCATTATAGTTATTGTAAGACTCACCGTACGCGTCGTTTAACAGTGAATTTCGGTTATTAACGCGGTAAAAGGCGTGGGCGTCTTTTTGAAGTTTATCAAAGTGGGTTTGTTCGATGTCGTAATTCTTGGCGTACAGGGCTTGATTACCAAGCGCAGCGGGAGCCATGCCAAGAAAGAGGTTGCTTCCTAGTTCGGCAGCGGTCAGCACTGCCAGTCCTGCGATGGCCCAGTAACGTCGTTTGGAACCCGTTTGTCGGAATAAGAGCCAGCAAGCAGCGAGCCCAATAAGCGTCACCAGCCAAAACCACGGACTAATGTAGTACGCCACGTCAGGATCATGTTTAGCAACGAACGGTTGAACGATCAGCGCGGTCACATAGCCGACTGAAATTAGGATGGCGCTAATGCCAAAGGCGCGGTTATTGGTCCGTTTATCCTGAAGGACGTGTGCCTGCCAGGCTTCATAAGCACAGATGAGGGCAACAAAGGTCAAGAAGTACACGTCACGGAATGGAAAGCCGTTTGGGCGTTGAAGCATGTGCCAAATGGTGTCCAGACCGGTGAAAAAGAGGCTGATGACCAAAAAGCTGAGGAGCCAGCCGGTCGTCTTTTTATGGTGTCGACTGATCTTAGGACTGAGGAAGAAGCCGATGACTAAGAGGAGGGCGAAGCTCCCCATGTACAGGCTCGGATCGTGATCCAAGCGGGCGGTGTAGTTGGTCCCATTCATCCCCAATTGAACCAGGGCTTCGAGACCAAACTGGGGGGTGGGGAGAAAGGCCGATAAGGACAAACTTTCCTTACTCGTTTGGAGCATCCCCAGCAACGTCGGAATCAAAATGAAGAGGGTGCTCAAGCCACTTAATGCCGAAACCCCGATAAAACGGTAGATGAGCGGGCGTTGTTGACGACCAGTGGCAAGAAGCGACTGGCCAGTTGGTGCCGCGTCAGCCAACAGATAGACAAAGTAGCAAACCGCAAAGAGACACGTCATGTACCCTAAATAGTAATTGGTCACGATCGTTGCCCACAGTGCAAAAAAGTAAAGGCGGGTTCGGTTTTCTTCCACCAACCGCCGGATCCCGAGCATCACCAGTGGAAGGAGGATAAGGGCGTCCAGCCACATAATGTCGTAGAAATAGGTTGCCACAAACCCGCTAAGGGAAAAGACGAGCCCGAAAAGAAGGTTGGTCCAGTTGGTGTTATGGTAGACCCGTCGGAAATAGTAACTGGTGCTCAGACCGATCGCACCGACCTTGAGCATGATGATAAAGGTCACCGCTAACGGAACTTGTCCGGCTGGGAAAAAGAACAAGAGGAGGTTAAACGGACTTAACATGTAATAGGCAACAAGCGGAAAGGCGTTGTCACCAAGAGACAGGTTAAACGAATAAAAGCTAAACTGCCCGGTGGTAATGGCGTGGCGAAATTGGGTCAACCAAGCAATGTACTGGGTGCCCATGTCACTCACCAATAAACTGCGATTACCAAACGGGGTTAAATGCATGCACGCAAAGGTGATTGCTACAACAACAATGGGACCAAGAAAGGCCAGAAGGTCGTACCAAAAACGGCGGCGGCCGTAACGATTCATGAGGGGTGTCACGTCCTTTCAAAAACGCAATTGATTATTTTTCTTCCTTAACAATGTAAACGGGCCGGTGTTTACTTTCGAGGTACAACCGGCCAATGTACTTACCGACGATTCCTAAACAAAAGAGTTGGAGGCCACCGACCAGTAAAATGATGCAGACGGTTGAGGGCCATCCGGCCGTGTGATCACCGTGGATCAAAGCCCGAACAACGATAAAAATGAGGGCAATGGCGGACGCAAAAAAGGAAAGAAAACCGGTGTAGGAAGCGATGGATAGCGGTGCATCAGAAAAGTCGATAATCCCTTCTAATGAATAGCTAAAGAGTTGGAAGAACGACCAGTGGGTATCACCGGCGACCCGGTCCTGGTTTTCATATTCAATGTACTTGGTGTTGAACCCGACCCAGCTAAAGATTCCCTTTGAGAAGCGGTTGACTTCTGCCATGGATAAAATGGCGTTCACCACCTGCCGGGTCATGAGCCTATAATCCCGCACGCCCTGAACCATTTGCGTTTGCGAGATCTTATTGATCAAGCGGTAAAAGGACCGACTGAAGAACGACCGGATCGGGGGTTCACCCTTGCGGTCCACGCGCCGAGCGCCGACAACGTCGTAACCGTCGTTTAGAATGCCATCCAACATTTGTTCTAGTAGTGATGGGGGATCTTGAAGGTCAACGTCCATTACGGCAACAAATTCTCCGGTGGCGTGTTGAAGACCGGCGTACAGGGCAGCCTCCTTCCCGAAATTACGGGAAAATGAGACGTAATGAACGTGTTCAGGATCTTGGCTTTGCAGGTCTCGTAACACGGCAAGCGTTTTGTCGGAGGAACCGTCATTAATAAACCAGTATTCTGGTTCGTAATCTGGATAGCGTTGGTTGAGTGTTTTGAACACGTCTTGAACAGCGGGGTAGAATAGTGGAATTGTTGGTTCTTCGTTGTAGCACGGAACGATTAGTGAAATGAAGTGTTTACTCACGAAAGAAACTCCTTTTCTTTATTAGTTTAATTAAGTGGTGCTATACGCAAAAATGTAATATCGTCGCACTAGCAATTATAACGAACTCCCGGCAAGAATGACCGGCTTTTGTCGAAAAAGTCACATTGTTCATGAAGCTTCTCATCTTTTTCACGGAATGGAAATGAGACAAGTCAATGTTTAGCAACGGTTGGCATGGACAAGCTAACAAGTTGCCAATAACAAAATGCGGTGAAAACAGTGTGATAAGCCAAAACAAATCACCGACTGAATAATTGATTTCCTGAATTTAAGCAATTAATCAGGGCACAAAAGGGTTGAGCAAAATGCTTTACTTCTGCGGTCAACGGGTTAAACTAAGGGCTCCAATGGTAAAGAACCATTGTACTTTTGTTCGTTGCTTAGCCACGAGTAGAAAAGAGGGTGTCCTCATGAAGCAATATCAAATGCACCGTCAGCAATCAAACAACTGGACGGTTGAAGTGTTCCAAAATCAGCGCTGGTTGCCAGTACTTGAACACGTTGATTACGAGATGGGTCAGACGGCGTTAACACGGTTGACCCAAGAACGGGGGATGTTTTCAGACTATCGACTTCATTATCAAAATGAGTCGACGCGTCAGACACCCCGTGTTGCATCATAATAAGGTAACGTCATGAACGGGGACTGATTTTTAATCAGGCCCTTTTTTGCTTGTCGGACTGACGATTTAACGTTACGATTACGACACGAATAACGTGAGAATAAGGATCAATTGAAATCTGGGGGATATGGCTTCGTGGAAGTAACATGGACAGCAACAGCTTCGGCACCAAGTGTGAAACGCTTTTTGTTAACACGCGGCGTGAGTAAAAACTTGTGGGAACGGCAAAAGCGTCAGGGTGGTCGCCAACTGCTGAATGGGCGACAAACGACCCCTGACCAGGCAGTGAGTGTTGGTGATCAAGTCACGCTGATTGTTGCGGACGAACCGGCGGATGACCGGATTCTTGTCAGTCATGAACCAGTTGAACTGGTGGCGACCACCGCGCATTGGCTGGTGGCAAACAAACCAGCGGGTGTTTCATCAGTTCCGGGGCCAACAAACCAAACGGACACCATGGTCAACCGGATCAAAGGGTGGTTAGTGGCAAATGAGGCAACAAATTTGGTGCCGCACTTACTGACCCGGTTGGATCGTGACACCAGCGGAATCATGCTTGTGGCTCGCGATGGCCTTACACAAGGATTGATGACGCCACAGGTGGAACAACATGCCATGAAGAAGACGTACTTAGCGTTGGTTGCGGGTCAAATGCCCACGAAGCATGACATTATTGACGCACCAATCGGGCGTGTGCCGGACCAGCCAGTTCGCCAGATTGATCCGGCAGGCCAGTCCGCCCAGACGGAATACTGGGTGGAAGAGACGTTTGCGACGGCTAGTTTACTGCGGCTTCAGCTGCATACCGGCCGCACTCACCAGATTCGGGTGCACTTAACGAGCTTGGGGCACCCCTTACTGGGCGATGAATTGTACGAGGGGCCGACTGAGTTAATGAAGCGGCAGGCGTTGCACGCAGCGAGCCTTAGCTTTGTCGATCCATTGACGGGTGAGCAACAAATCGTGACGGCACCGTTGCCAGCAGATTTTGAGGAAACGCTCACACAACTGCGTCAGGCGGAAACGGTGTAAATACCAACATCTCAACGCGATTTCTGGTATAATAGTTTAGATAATTTTGTGATTAATTTGTAGTGAGACGAGGAGTTTTAAATGGTTTCCCAGTTCAAACCAACATGGATGGTTCCGGCAATTTATAATGTGTCGCCAGAGCGGTTACAACAGGCGGGCATCAAGGCGATTTTAACAGACCTTGATAACACGCTGATCGCTTGGAACAATCCCGATGGTACCCCCCAGTTACAACGATGGATCGAAATGATGCACAAAAATGACATTCGGATCGTGGTTGTGTCAAATAACAATGCGTCACGGGTGTCGCGGGCGGTCTCATCCCTGAATTTAGAGTTTGTGTCCCGGTCATTGAAGCCACTAACCCGTGGGATTCGCCAGGCACAACGTCAATTAAACTTAACAAACGATCAAGTTGTCATGGTGGGTGACCAGTTGCTGACTGACGTATGGGCGGCAAATAACGCACACGTCCGCAGTATTCTGGTTAAACCAATCATTGAAACCGACAAGTGGAATACGCGACCGAACCGGTTCTTAGAACAGTTCGTTATTCGGCGGCTCCACAAAGTTTACCCAACCTTAACGTGGCAGGAGGATATAAAATGAGCGAAACGGCACAAGTAAGTGCAGAAGAAACAGAACCACTGTACTGCATTGGATGTGGTGCACAAATTCAAACAACGGATAAGGACGCGGTGGGCTATACGCCACAGTCAGCACTGAAAAAGGGGCTGGAAAATGGTGAGCTGTATTGCCAACGTTGTTTCCGGTTGCGTCATTATAATGAAATTGTTCCAGTGTCCTTAACGGATGACGATTTCCGCCGGTTACTGGCCCAAATTCGTGATGCAGATGCACTGATCGTGTACGTTGTCGACATTTTTGACTTTAACGGTAGCATGATTCCTGGTCTTCACCGGTTTGTAGGGAATAACCCGATTTTGATGGTCGGTAATAAGGAAGACGTGTTACCGCGCTCATTGAAGCGGAGCAAGTTAACTGACTGGTTACGGCAACAAGCCAACGCAAACGGCTTACGGCCCATTGCCACGACCTTACTGAGTGCTAAAAATGGGCGTGACGTCGATGAATTATTGACGATGATCGATAAGTATCGTGGCGACCGTGATGTTTACGTGGTTGGGGTCACCAACGTCGGGAAGTCAACGTTGATCAACCGGATCTTGAAGCAAAACACCGGGGCAGCGGATGTGATCACGACGTCACGGTTCCCAGGGACCACGTTGGACAAGATTGAGATTCCGCTTGGGGAAGACCACGTGTTGGTTGACACACCAGGGATCATTCATCCAGAACAAATGGCCCATTTCTTGAGCGCGGAAGCCTTGAAGTACGTGGCACCGCAAAAGGAAATCAAGCCGCGGGTTTATCAGCTTCAAGCCGCACAAACGATCTTTATGGGTGCCGTGGCACGGTTTGATCTGGTCGCAGCCCAAACGGACAAACGGAGTGTTGGGGTTTCCGCATACTTTGAAAACAACTTAACGCTTCACCGCACGAAGTTAGCAAACGCGGATGCCTTTTATGAAAAGCACGCTGGTGAACTTTTGACACCGCCAACCGCTGATGAATTGGCTGACTTGCCACCACTGACTCGCCATGAATTCCGGACAACGGAAAAAAGTGACCTTGTCATTGAAGGGTTAGGTTGGGTAACGGTGCCAGCTAACGCAACGGTTGCGGGTTGGGCGCCAAAGGGCGTTAACGTCTTATTGCGACGGGCCATGATTTAGGCCGATTAAAGGAGAATGAATTAATGGATTTAAAGGGTAAACAAAAGCACTTCTTGCGCTCACAGGCGCATTCATTACGGCCGTTATTTTCCGTTGGGAAGAACGGTTTAACGGACACCTGGTTGGCACAACTAGCCGGTGCGTTAGAAAAGCGCGAATTGATCAAGGTCAACTTGCTACAAACTGCCGATGCAACGGTGGCAGAAGCGCGTGATTTCATTGAAACGGATAAGCGAATCACGGTCGTTCAGACCATTGGTCACACGCTGGTGCTCTTCATGCCAGCAACAGACCCTGCTGATCAGGATCTGTCGAAGCGAGTGGCCGCGTTAGCGAAGTAATGGTAATTGTTTGGTAGGTAGAGGCAAATAATGATAACAACGACGTTAACTAAACAGGGCCAGCCAGAGGTGCTGACAGAATTAGTGACCGAAATGCCAAAACGACGGGTTGGAATTCTTGGAGGGACGTTTAACCCCCCACATTTGGGCCACTTAATCATTGGCGATCAAGTTGGTAAACAACTGGGATTGGACAAGGTGCTCTTCATGCCAAACGCCCAGCCGCCACACATTGATGAAAAAGCGGCCATTGACCCGTTATTGCGGGCGCGCATGGTTCGTCGGGCCATCTTTGGCAATCCACTGTTTGATCTTGAAACAGCGGAAATTGAACGCGGTGGCAAGAGCTATACGTATGACACCATTGTTGACATGAAACGGCGCCACCCAAACACGGATTACTACTTCATTATTGGTGGCGACGAGGTGGCTTACCTGCCGAAATGGTACCGGATCGATGACCTCGTCAAGCTGGTGACGTTTGTGGGCGTGGGTCGCAATGGCTTTCAAAAGGCTACGCCGTATCCCGTCATTTGGGTCGACGTTCCGACGCTGGCAATTAGCAGTTCAATGATCCGCGACAAGGTCAAACGCGGTCAGTCGATTCGTTATTTAGTTCCTGAAGCTGTCGAAGCATACATTAAGGAGCATCAGTTATATCATGAATGAAAACTTACATTATCAACAACACATTTATAATGGAACCCGGGCAGAGCTTATCGAAGCTGTTCACGCCAAGCTGAATGAATCACGGTTTGATCACGTCATGCGCGTGGAACAGACGGCGTTAGCATTAGCAGAGGTCAACGGGGTTGATTTGGAGAAGGCCAGCATTGCAGGGCTCGTCCATGATTACGCGAAGCAACGAACTGACGACGCCTTTGTTGCGATGATCAAGAAGCACCACATGGATCCTGACCTCCTGAACTGGGGGAACGCCATCTGGCACGGGGTCGTCGGCGCCGAATTTGTTCGTGATGAACTGGGGATCTACGATGAGGAGATCCTCAATGCGGTTCGTCAGCACACCACGGGGGCGGTTGAGATGGCTCCGTTGGCGCAAGTCACGTACATGGCTGATTACTTGGAGCCAGCTCGGCATTTTGACGGTGTGGAAGAAGCCCGCCAAGTGACGGCTAAGGATCTAGCAGCCGGGGTTGCCTACCAAACCGAGCACACGCTGACCTACCTGATCGAAAAACACGCACCAATTTATCCGGCAACCATCGCAACGTATAATTACTGGGTTGCCAACAAAAAGATGAAGTATAACTACTAAAAAGTGAAACGAGGAATGATTGTGGATAGCAAACAAATGTTAGAAATTGCCGTTAAGGCAGGGGATGCAAAGCGGGCCGAAGATATTGAGGCCTTAGACGTCCAAGAAGTTAGTTTGATGGCAGATTACTTTGTCATGATGAACGGTGGCTCAAAGCGGCAGGTTCAGGCCATCGTGACGGCTGTTGAGGATGCCGAAGAAGAAGCCGGCGTAACGGTTCGACGGATCGAAGGAAAGGCAGAAGGGACGTGGGTTCTGTTGGACTTTGGTGACATCATCGTGCATGTCTTCCAGGAAGAACAACGACACTTCTACAACCTTGAAAAGCTCTGGTCAGACGCACCACTGGTTGATCTGAACGATTGGTTGGGCGAAACAGCATGATTTATGACCAGTTCGCAGCCTTTTATGACGAACTGTTTGATCCAGCCATGTATGATTCATGGCTGGATTTTGTGCGTCGTCAGGGGGTTAGTAAGGACGCCCAGATTCTGGATCTGGCTTGTGGCACTGGTCGACTTGCAGTCAAGCTCGTTTCAGCCGGGTACCACGTAACGGGGCTTGATCTCGCACCAGAAATGCTTACATTAGCGGTTCGGTGGGCTGAACAGGCACACGTTGAATTACCACTCATCGAGGGTGACATGCTGGCGATTGGGGATTTGCCACAGTATGACATGATTACATGTTTTGACGACTCGTTGTGCTACCTGAAGGATGAAACCCAGATGCTCACGGCTTTTCAGGAAGCGCATGCCCACCTAACGTCCACGGGACGGTACCTTTTTGACGTTATCACCCCGTATCAGACGGATGTTGTGTACCCCGGGTATATGTATAATTTTCATGATGAAGACCGGGCCTTTATGTGGAGTAGTTATGAAGGCGATGAACCGCACCAAGCGGAACATGACCTGAATTTCTTCATTTGGAATGAACAAAAACAGGCGTACGATCAGCACTCCGAGCTTCATGTGGAACGGACGTATCCGGTTGAAACGTACCAACGGCTATTGCAGGAAGCCGGTTTTTCAAACGTAACGGTTACCGCTGATTTCGGGACCGCTGCGCCTACGGCAGAAACGACTCGGTGGTTCTTTAGCTGTCAGGCATAACTTTTGAGGAGGGCGACATGCGCGTTGTTGGTGTGGTTACGGAGTACAATCCGTTTCATAATGGGCACCGGTACCACCTAGAGCAGGCCCGCTCACTGACACATGCGGATGTGGTGGTGGCCGTCATGAGTGGTAACTTTGTTCAACGAGGGGAAGCTGCGTTGTTGGATAAGTGGCACCGGGCAAATGAGGCACTCCACAATGGCGCTGACGTCGTGGTGGAGCTCCCGTTTCACTGGGCGGTCCAACCAGCCCATTTGTTCGCAGAAGGCGCGCTACGCTTGCTTAGCGCCCTTCAAGCACAGACGATGGTGTTTGGTGCTGAACATCCAGAAACAGACTTTACGGCGCTTGCCCAGGTTCAGATTGACGACGCGGCGGCGTTTAAGACGTTTGATCAAACGTATGCCACGCAGTTTACCAGCCAGTTGGCGGAAAAGACCGGCTTTTTACTGGATCAACCGAATGACATTCTGAGTTACGGGTATGCGGTGGCTAATGCAAACCTTGACCACCCGCTGACCTTGCAGCCACTAAAACGGCAGGGCCAGGGGTATCACGATGAGGATTTAACGACCGCCACCACTGCGTTTGCCAGTGCAACGGCCTTGCGGACGGCCCTGTTCAACCAGAAATCACAAGCTGAGCTTGCCCCCTATGTGCCGGCCACAACACTGGCAGACTTAACGGCAGCTGATGTGACACCGCAAGCAGGGTGGTCAGCGGCCATGTGGCAGTTGCTCCGTCACACGTTACTCATGACGCCGATCGAAGAGTTGGGGCAGATCTATCAGATGGCCGAGGGGCTGGAGTACCGGATGAAAGAAGCTGCTGAACGTCACCAGACGTACAGTGACCTCATGGATGCCATTAAGACAAAACGCTATACGTACTCACGCCTTCAACGGGTTTGTTTGTACACCTTATTACACGCCACGGCGGCCGAAATGACGCCACCGCAGGCTGATTATCTGCGCCTGCTTGGTTTTACCCCAACAGGGCAGGCCTTTTTAAACCAGTATAAAAAGCAGTTCACGTTACCAGTGGTGAACCGCTTTGACCAAAAATTAAAGCACGCAACACTGAATCTTGATTACCGGGCGGGCATGTTATACGAAATGCTCACGGGAGTCCCGCAGGACTTTCGTCACGACCCATTACGTGTAAACCCTTGATGGCGTAAGTATTTTAGCTGTCAAGGATTTAACGTTGACATTAACTGATGGCGCCGGTATAATGGATTTCGTTGCATTAGGAGGTTTATCGATGAAATGGTCGCTCAAGGAATTAGATAAGTATCGGAATGAGCCGCTTCAAATCGACGAAACTTTGGATGTGAAGGTCGACATGATGGATCGTTTTGACGATCGTGTCATTGATATCGACCCGGTCAAGGTCGTCGGAAGCATCACGGTGGACCGTGATGACGTTCTGCTAGACGTTCATGTTTCTGGCCAGATGGTAGTCCCATCCAGCCGGTCACTTGAACCCGCAGCGTTTCCGTTTGACTTCGACATGAATGAAATTTACATCACTGAGGATAGTCACTTTGATCGTTATGAAGAGAATGAGACAGTTTTACTGTTAGAAACTCAGACGATTGATTTGAACGAGGGTGTGATTGATAACATCATTGCTCAGATTCCAATGCAAATTCTGACTGATGCGGAACGTAATGGTGAGGACCTACCAACCGGGAACGGCTGGTCAGTGATCTCAGAAGACGATTACAAAGCCGATCAGGAAGAAAATCAACCAATTGATCCACGTCTTGCTAAGTTAAAGGGATTGTTCCCTGATCAGGATCAAGACCGTCATTAAGCTTAGCAGATTTTAAAAACACATGTGTGGATAAAATCATTCAAGGAGGTGCTCGTTCACATGGCTGTACCAGCACGGAAAACATCAAAAGAAAAGAAGTTAAAGCGTCGCGGTCACATCAAATTAGCTACGCCTAACTTGTCAGCATGCCCTAACTGTGGAGAACTGCGGATGTCACATCGCGTTTGCCCTAGTTGTGGATACTACGATGGCAAGCAGATCGTTAAGACTGCTACCAACGCTTAATAAGTAACACTTAAAACCACTCAAGAGACCTAGGCTCTTGGGTGGTTTTTAGAATACAAATTTATTTATTCTTTTCATGGTGTAGAATCAATTGATAACGAATATAACTTATCACTGTTGACAAATAAAGGGCGGTTAATCTAATGGAAGATCATGAGTTAAAAGATATTTTGGTCTTATTTAATCCAAAGAGAAGTCAACAATATGAGTTTAAAAGATGTTTTGTGCGGACTTTACAGGACGTCAATATTGATAAAACAGCATGTACGTTAAATATACGGCATCTGGCACCAAATAGCGTTGCTTATGAGCTTAAGTTGATGGTTACAAATGTAGATTCATATTATTTTGGTTTAATTGGTATGGAGCATATGCCGATAACTGTCGACGATTTGGAAGATTTAAATATTAGAGCAGAAAAAATGATTTTGACAGAAGAAACCAGATATGGAATTAAAGATCGAGCTGCGTTAGAATCATTGATTATCCGGATGGACTTTGCACCTTTTGGTCATGACGCACGACCAACAATAATAGATAAGGCTACTTATTTATGGTATACAATTTCAACTAAGCAAATGTTTTGGAATGGCAATAAAAGGACTGCACTGTTAACGGCGATATTTTTTCTGAAATTGAATGGATATACATTTAGTTTGCAAGATGTCGCTGAAGAGTATAATATTTCT
Organism: Furfurilactobacillus entadae; assembly: GCF_045862745.1. Lineage (NCBI taxonomy): Bacteria > Bacillati > Bacillota > Bacilli > Lactobacillales > Lactobacillaceae > Furfurilactobacillus > Furfurilactobacillus entadae. The sequence goes on from NZ_BQXN01000001.1 coordinate 54,384, forward strand.
GTGGCAGTAGCCGAAGGGAAAATGACTAGTAAACAATTGCATCGACATATTGAAGAAAATGTAACCATAGATTTCGATTATTTATCAAGGATTGCAAAAAGCTTTTTAAAGAGTTGAGTTGACTGGACATTAGTATATTTATTGCACTTACACGCAATGCACGGGAGGAAATTATGTCAAAAAAGCAATCTATTGATTCTCAAAAAAACGTTAAGCCAATTGATTTGGAATCTTTTAAAGATATTTCATATAACTCTGTTGAAGTCGATGGACATACGTTAGCAGATTTAAAAAAGGAATCTACTGAACAGATTTTTCGGGATGAAAAGGTATTGGAAACGTTAAAACGGTTAGCTCGTGTTTAATTTTCAGGAAATTGTTTTTGATTTTTAAATTAAATATAGCGTTATTAAGAGAGTAAGCACATCTGCTGATTGGAAAATATGATCAGCAATAGATGTGCTTATCTTTTTTTACATAAAAGTAATGTGCGCTCATGGTTGGCTCCTGTATAATTAACAGCCGTGACAAAAAACTCATTGTGGGGGTATTGGAATGCGCAATGCTTTATTAGTAATTCTCATTGTAGCGGGCTGCGCGTTTGCAGGGTACTTATTTACAGACCTGTGGCGCCACCGCCAAGATCTTCGGCAACCGACCGCCCCCAGAGGGTGGGTTGCGTTAAGCGCAGTCGGTATTTTCTTCCTATCAACGTTAGGGGTGTCCGATTTTGCCGTTAGTACAGCCATTTATTCGACAACGGGGTGGGTGAAAATGAAACGCCTGCCGGGCACGTTAAACGTTCAAGGCGTTCTTTCCTTTATTATTATGGGCATTGGGTTCATCGGCACGGTTCATGTTGATCCGTTGACCCTTGTGCTGCTGGTGGGCGCGCAGGTTATTGGCGCGGTGATCAGTCCGCGGTTTGTCGTTAAACTGCCGGAACGAATCATTAAACAGTGGCTTGCGTGGGGCCTGATCATTGCGGCCTGTTTTATCTTAGCAGGACGTCTGCACCTGATTGCTGGAAACGGAACGGCCACGGGGTTAACGGGCTGGAAACTGGTGTTGACGTGTGTGCTTCAGATGGTCTACGGTGCGTTAAATAACATCGGAATCGGTTCTTATGCCATGACAACGGCGACCATCTACGCCATGGGGTTAAACCCCATCGTGGCGTTTCCCATCATGATGAGTGGCTCAGCCCTGTCCGTTGCTGCCGGGAGTAGCTTGTTCATCCACTATGGTGATTATGACCGCCAGTTGGTGAGCGTTGTGTCGGTGGCCGGAATTCTTGGGGTTGTACTCGGCCTCATGGCTTTTTCACACTTCAACATTGCCATTATTTCCTGGTTGATCCTGGGAGTCCTGTTTTATACGGCTGGAAACCTGCTGTACGGATTGCACCGTTCACGGGTTTAATGTTGAACGGTAGCGAATATGGCGGAAAAATGATAAAATGAGAACGTTACTATAAAATGATTAACGCAGTACCAATGAATAATAAAAGAAAGTCGGAGTGTTAAGTTAAATGGAAAACGCAGAACAAAAGGGTGCCAAGAAAGAACGAATCCTGATCATTGAGGATGAAAAGAATCTGGCGCGCTTTGTGGAACTTGAATTAAAACACGAAGGGTATGCCACTCGGGTTGAATATAACGGCCGGACGGGGTTAGATGCCGCTTTAAACAGTGACTTCGACGTTATTTTATTAGATTTGATGCTGCCAGAATTAAACGGCCTGGAAGTTTGTCGTCGGGTTCGTGAAGTGAAGAGTACACCAATTGTCATGATGACCGCCCGTGATTCTGTCATTGATCGGGTTTCTGGTTTGGATCATGGTGCTGACGACTATATCGTCAAGCCATTTGCCATTGAAGAATTATTGGCACGGGTTCGGGCCTTATTACGGCGGATCGACATTGAGGGTGAACAAAAGAACTTCAAACAAACGGTCGTTGAATACAAGGATCTTCGGATCGAAAAGGAAAATCGCATCGTTCGTCGTGGTGATGAGATCATTAACCTTACAAAACGTGAGTATGAATTGTTATTGACCCTAATGGAAAACGTTAACGTGGTGTTAGCCCGTGACGTCCTGCTACAAAAAGTTTGGGGCTACGAGTCAGAAGTTGAGACCAACGTGGTTGACGTGTACATTCGGTACTTAAGAAACAAGATCGACCGGCCTGGAGAAGAAAGTTACATCCAAACGGTTCGGGGAACAGGGTACGTGATTCGATCATGATGACAACAGATGAGCAGACGCCTAAAAAACGCCACCGCTTATCGTTAAAATGGAAGTGGACACTCGGTACTGGGACGGGTGTCTTTGTCATTTTTACGGTAGTTTTAGGCCTTTTATTTTCTAGTTTTACCACGGTGTTGCTTCGCGAGGAACGACAGCGGACTAATGATGCGGTCGACATTGTGACGCAACGGGTCAAAACGGCGTCCAAGTCGTTAACGACAGCGGATGTGGAACCAGTGCTGCGGCCAAGTGGACGGTTCAATCAACCGAGCGATCCAAGTAAACCTAATCAGCATCAAAACCTGTACAGTGACGAAATCATCCGCACATTGGCGAGTGATAATCTAGCTGTAACGGTGTATGACCGGAGTGGGGCAGAGATTTTTGCGTCTCGAGTGGATGAGGAGCCGTTTAAGGCAGTTTCCGGGCGGCGGTTGACGTTGACCCGGTTAAACGGGCGCCGGGTGTACGTGGAACGGGCCCCCATTTATGCGCATAAGGGGTCTAACCGTGTCGTGGGGTACGTCCAGGTCACCAATCAATTACAAGATTATTGGCAGACCTACAAGCGGATGGGCTCCATCTTGATTGTTCTATTGTTGATTGGATTACTGGCAATCTCTGTGTTTGGTTACATGTTGGCGAGCTACTTTTTGCGGCCAATTGCGGACATTAGCGAAACCATCGAGCGTGCCAGTGCCGATCCACAATCAAGCGCCCGGGTACCATCCTCCAAAAGAAATGATGAATTATCTGATCTATCGGAATTGTTGAATGGCATGCTGGACCAGATGCAACGTTATATCGACCAGCAGCAACAGTTTGTGGGCGACGTCTCGCATGAATTACGGACCCCGGTCGCCATCATTCAAGGCCACATGGAATTATTAAACCGGTGGGGAAAAGACGACCCTGAGGTGTTAAACGAATCCATTCAGGCCTCCCTCGCGGAAACAAAGCGGATGCAGAGCTTGGTCCAGGAGATGCTAGATCTCTCACGTGCTGAACAGGTCGAAATTGACTTTAGAAACCAGGTCACGGACATCAAGGAAGTGGTGAACCAGGTCTTTAGCAACTTCGAAATGATTCATCCGGAGTTTACGTTTGCGTTAGATGATGACTTTCGGAACGCGACTTATGTATCAATGTTTCGGGATCACCTGGAGCAGGTGTTGATCATTTTGATGGATAATGCGGTCAAATACTCACAAACGCGAAAAGAGATTCATGTGGCCATGTCTGCGGCGGGTCACAACGTGCAAGTCCAAGTGCAAGACTTTGGTGAAGGGATCGCGCCTGAAAACATCGACCGTGTCTTTAACCGCTTTTACCGGGTCGATAAAGCCCGGTCCCGTGAAAAAGGGGGCAACGGCCTGGGCCTATCCATCGCGCAACGCTTGGTGGAAGGGTACAACGGAAAAATTTCTGTTGAATCTGTATTGGACCACGGATCCATTTTCCAAATTTCGTTGCACGTGTTGAGTGCTGAAGAACGGACACGTTTGGAGAAGCTCCAAGCGGCCCAGGAACCAGCGAAACCACTGGATGAACCATTGGCGGATAGCAATTTATTGGAATAAAAAACCGTTAATAATATTTAGTTATAAATAGTCCAGAAAAAATATCCGGTTAATTAGTGTTGTATTCACTAATTAATCGGATATTTTTTGCTTCCTTAATTTAGGCTATCTACATGAAAGCCTTACCAAGTGTTAATTCTAAAGGATTGCTAATTTCGTTCACCCCGTTGACAGTTAAATTTCAGCATGGTAACCTGCACACAAGGGATTAAAAAAATTGATTTTTAACAACTTTAAATAAGCAATTAATGATAAGGAGCGAGGAAAATGGGACGTCAGCAACGGGGAGAACAAGACCAAGCTTGCCATTATAAACTGTATAAATCAGGGCGATTTTGGGTCGCAGCTGGAATCAGTGTTTTGGCGATTCAAGGGGCTGGTATTGTCAGTGCAAAGGCAGATTCTTCGACGACCGCGCTACCAGTTGAACAACCGCAGTCAGTGTCACAGAGCTCCAGCCAAGGGTCAGCAGTGGCACTAACGCAAAACCAAAGTCAGGTCAATCCAACTAGTTCGTCCTCACAGTCAGTAGCGACACAAGCGGTCATGTCAGTGGCGTCTTCTGATGGACAGATTCAAGCTTCAGCGGCGTCTGCACAAACGGCAGATGGTCAAACCGCGGCGACAATGAGTAACGTTCAAACTGAAAGCGATCAATTACCATCTTCCAAAGCGGCTCAAGCGAATGATCTGAATGACCAGTCAACTGTTCATGCGATCCAAATGAAGACAACTGCCGTTGCGTCACCAGTTGCTGAGTCGATCTCTGCCGGTTCCAACGAGTCCGCACATTTGGATTCAGATGTGGTTCAAATTGATGATCCTCAGCTTAAAAAGGCAATGTTAACTGAATTTCAGGTGACGACTTGGGAATTAACGTATGGTGATGTTCGTCATGTTCACTTTGCAAGTAGCACGAAACAAATTGATATTAGTTTAATTCCACAAGCAACTAAAAATCCGTTAACTAGTTTAACGGGGCTGGAAGTGCTACGAGAACTACCAGCAGACTGGAGTGTTCGGCTAATGGTCTACCTTAAGCCGGGCGTTTCGCTCGTACCGTTGACCGGGCTTCACATTACGAGTGCCTTGACCATTCAGCAAGATGGTGCCGGTAATTGGACTGACGCTGACATTGCAGCGTTAAATTCACTAACGCTTGGAAAACTTGATTTATATTGGGGCATTGAACTTGCCGGAATTACAAGTAATGTCAATTCAACAGGGTTAACGAACAATCAACTTTTGAAATTGGACCCAATGTTTACTAATGCATCACTAGCTAATCCAGATGCTTTGTATTTCTCATTATCCAACCAACGATTATCTGACTATTCTTATTTCTCAAAGTTTTCTAATGTCCATGTATTTTCCGTTAATAACTACCGTGTCTACAACACGCCGGTGAACGCTGCACAGACTGGTAATGATCTAACAATCACCAGTCAAACGGTTGGGATCGATGGGCAACCGGCATTGACGGGTTATAAAACCTACAATAGTAGCGATGCACCGTTAGTGACCATTAATGGTCACCAATATATTATCAAAAATTCAAAGCAATATAGCACGATTCGCTATGCCATTATCGACAATCAGTATGGCGTTAGCGGCTATCCATCCCTTTCAGAAGTGCAGTATGCTAACGGGAATACATTGATCCAAACCGGAATGGAATACTACCGGACGACGTGGGGCAATGTGAACGTTAACTATGTCGATGAGCAAGGAAATGTCATTGCAGACGCCGAGGTAGTGAATGGTGACGTTAACGCTACCTATGCAACCACGCCAAAGACAATTGCGGGTTATAGCGTTAAGTCCGTCACGGGTGATACAACCGGAACCTTTACTGTGCAGCCGAAAACAGTGACGTACGTTTATACTAAGGATGCTGTTAAAGGTGCAGATGTAACGGTGAAGTATGTGGATGAGCAAGGGAAAGAAATTGCACCAGCGGAGACATTATCCGGTAACGTCGGCGATACTTATACGGCGGCTCAAAAAGAAATCGGTGGCTACACCTTCAAGAATACTGAGGGAAACAGCACCGGAACGTTTACTGATCAGCCGCAAACAGTGACGTATGTTTACACCAAAAACACGGTTCAGGGTGCCGATGTAACCGTTAAGTACGTGGATGAGCCGGGTAACAAAATTGCGCCATCAGAGACGTTATCCGGAAATGTGGACGATGTCTATACGGCCACACAGAAGTCAATTGCTGGCTATACATTTAAAAAGGTTGACGGTAATGTTACCGGAATGTTTACAGAGCAAGTCCAAACAATTACGTATATTTACGCAGCTAATGAAGAACCAAGTGTAACGCCAGGCGGTAACGGCAATGGTGAAGGGACACCTAACAGCGGCAATAACGGAACTGATGCTAAAGGCCCAGATGGCGAACACTCAAGCGAACTACAAACAAGTGGACATGAAAGTACGCCAATGGTTCCAATTGTTCAGAACGAAAAACCAGGCCACGATACAAACGTTAAAAAGCAAATGTTACCTGAAACAGGGACGACCGCAACTGATCGATCCACTGTTGTGGGCGTAATGACGGTATTAGGAACATTAGTTACGTTACTAGGCTTCGGGAGACGTCGGAAAGATTAGTAAATTTTAGTTTAGAAGCAAAAAAATAGGGCTCGAAATCAGAAGATGATTTCGAGCCCTATTTTTATATGACGCGGCAAACGATGAGGAAAAATCGCTTAGTCGTTATCGTGATGATGCTGTTGCTTACCAGCGTTACGTTGCCGGTTATTCTTATCCTGGCTAGCGTCAGTAATTGGCGCAGCTGACGTTGCCGGCGTTTCTGTCGCCATAACGGGCTTCGGTGTTGGCTTTTTAATTGGGTTCTTTTCCAATTCTTCAGCAATTTGTGCCCGAATCCGTGGCCGGTACCAAGCGATGATCAATGTTTGCAAACATGCGAACAGTCCACCGACGAAGAAGTATAGCCCCAATGCAGCTGGTGTTGAGAACGTGACGAACAAGATCATAACAGGACTCATAATCATCATGGTCCGCATTTGCTTCTTCTGATCTTCTGGTAATCCTAACAGTGACAGGTAACCCTGAAGCAGGTAGGCCAAGAAGGAAAGAATCGCCAAGATTAGTTTTGGTTTGTCCAACTGAATGCCGTAGAACGTTGCGTGCGTTAATTCAGGCGCGTAACGAATGGCAGCGTACAGGGCAGCAAAGATTGGTAATTGAATGACTAATGGTAAACAGCCAATCCCACCAGTCATCGAAATGCCGTTATCACGGTACAATTGCATCATTTCTTGACTGATGGCTGTCTTTTCCTCGGTCGTTGTTGCGGCCTTTTGGCGGGCCTGGATGTCTTGCATTTGTGGCCGAACCATGGACATTTTTTCTTGTTGAACGGTTGCCTGGCGTGATTGCCGAAGCATTAGTGGTAACAGAACTAACCGAACGATTACAGTCAGTAAGATGATTGCCCAACCGTAGTTTCCGCCAAGGAACTTAGCGGCCCATTCCATGAAGTGGACCATGGGTTGCCCACCGTATGTCCAGATGATCCCAACGGGTTTCCCGTGGCTCGTCCGCACACAGCCGCTTAACAGCAGTGCTAAAACACCGAGTGCACTGAGCACCGCGATGCGATTATTCTTTTTCATAAGGTATGATGAATCCTTTCAGATTAACTTTGGTAACTTGCTAAGAATACTAAAAAACGGGGGTGATTTCAATCATTCGTCAGTAAATGTCAAACTTTTTAAACGGTTGGTGGGGTAATTCATGACTCGTCAGTGTTGTGACGTGCGACCAAGAATTCGGTGAGGCCTTGATGGCTTCTGTCACCAACTCAACCATGCTTGGCGACCCCTGTAAGACGATCGTGACGTCGCCGTTAACTTCATTACGAGCAAACCCAGTCAAATGGTGCCGGATTGCGAGTTGCGACACGGAGTAACGAAAGCCCACCCCCTGAACGCGACCCTGGGCGGTAAGATGAACGGTGATTTCTGCCATATGAACCTCCAAAAGACGGGATTTGTTGGGAAAGCTACTGTCATCGTAGCATGAAACGGTGCGGATTATGCTATAATTTGACGTCAGTGAGGTAATTATAATGGAAAAAATCGTTTCGCTTCAAAACAACCGGGTGAAGACCTGGAAGAAATTAGCCACCAAGAAGGGCCGCGAACAAGCGGGGACTTATTTACTTGATGGCTGGCACCTCGTCAAGGAGGCCGTTGCTGCTAACGTCGAACTTGTGGCTGTTATGGGAACACGTGAGGCCTGGCAGGCTTATGCAAGTGAACTCTCAGAGCATTTGAACGCCATTGAAATTAGTGATGACGTGGCTAAAGCTATCGGGGACACCGTAACACCACAAGGGATTTTTGCCGAGGTGAAGGTGCCAACGACCAGCACAACGTTGCCAGAGGTCGTCACTGGTGCTTGGTTGTTCTTGGATGCGGTCCAAGATCCAGGGAACATTGGGACCATCGTTCGGACCGCGGATGCAGCCGGCTTTAGTGGGGTTGTTTTTGGTCACGGAACGGCAGATCAGTTTGCACCAAAAGTGGTTCGGGCCATGCAAGGCAGCCAGTTCCACATTCAGTTAGTGTCAGAGGACATGTATGCCGCTGTGCGCTACTTTAAGCGTTCTGGCCTCCCAGTTTACGGGACCAAGCTTGATCCAGACGCACAATCCTACCGTGATGTAACGGTGGGAGCCGACTTTGGGTTGATCATGGGGAACGAAGGAAACGGCATGGCTGCGGAATTAGGTAAGCTCACAACGGCCAATTTATACATTCCGATTCTTGGTCAAGCAGAGTCACTAAACGTTGCCATTGCGGCCGGTGTCTTGATGTTCCGGCTGAAGGAAGCTTAATCAATTTAGTTTGCATAAAACGAGCCAAAAGACTATGAAAAAGTAAGCAAACCTGCTACAATACGTTTCAGATTCACAATTGTTCGTTAATTAAAGAAAAGGAAGCATTGAATGAAACCAAATGAATGGAAGCAAGATGCTGAATACGTTGCGCTGGTTAGCGATTTACTAGCGCGTCCAGAAGTGCAACGGTTGGCAGACTTCACGCAACACCATAACAGCACGCGGTTAGAACACTGTTTAAGTGTCTCATTTGATAGTTACCAAATCGCCAAACGGCGGGGCTGGGACTATCAGGCGGTTGCTCGTGCTGGGCTGTTACATGATTTGTTCTATTACGATTGGCGGACGACAAAGTTTGACTTGGGGACGCATGCCTTTATCCATCCTCGGGTCTCATTACGCAATGCGGAAAAGCTGACGGAACTGTCTGATTTAGAAAAAGACATCATCCTAAAGCACATGTTCGGATTGACGATGGCCTTGCCAAAGTATAAGGAAAGCTTGTTGGTCTCCCTGGTGGATGACTACGAAGCAGTCCATGAGTACGGGAATCATACGCGTCGCAAGTGGCGGACCATGGTTCAACGGCTCCAATTAAAATTTAGTTAATGACTCAGTTGTGATTAACAACGGGTAGTTAAGTTCAATTAACGAACGAAGGGGGGACAAAAAAATGTCAGAGACAATGACAGAGTTGGCACAATTCAAGATGTGTCCGAAGTTTGAAAAGACGTTTTCAATTCTTGGAAAGAAATGGAACGGCCTCATCATTGAGTCACTACTTGCTCAAGGTGACCTCCGCTTTAAAGATATCGCAAGTTCCATTGATAAGTGTTCTGACCGAATGCTTGTTGAACGATTGAAAGAACTTGAAGAAGCAGGCATTGTGACGCGTGACGCATCCGAAAACTCGACGTTGATCGAGTACCGGTTAACGGACAAGGGACGCGACATGAACGACATGATGACAACGATCCACGAGTGGTCAGACAAGTGGAGTGGCCCTGAATGCTAGTTTGGACATTGACCTTTCTAGTGGCTTAGCCTAAAATAATGATTCGTAAGCAATAAATGCGATGACAAAAAAGAGTAGTGTGACCGCCTTCAGGGAGTCGTGACATGGACTGAAATCACGACATGAGGTAACACGAATTCACTTTTCGAGCAGAGATTGGGCGAGATCCTTATTTAGTAAGGATCATCAAAAAATTCTCCGGTGGTCCCCGTTATGGCCTTTGAGTGGTCAGTGGACGATTGTCGCACTGGCAACAAGGGTGGTACCGCGGATTGTCGTCCCTTTCCTGATGGACAGGAAAGGGGCTTTTTTTATGCTTTTTTACTGTCCGAACGGAGCATCACGCACCGCAAAAGCAAGGTAGTTGTACGTCATTTAAGGAGGAGACACATGACATTAAAAGATCGTTTGCAAGAACTACATGATCATGGTTTGGCAGACATTAAACACAGTGATAATTTGGAACGAATTAACGAGATTCGGGTTCAATTATTAGGGAAAAAAGGGCCAATTACGGAAGCACTTCGGGGACTACGCGATTTAACGGCTGAAGAACGGCCAAAGGTGGGGAGCTTTGCGAACCAGATTCGCGATGAACTTACCACGGCAATTGAAACCCGGCGTCAAGAACTGGAAGCAGCTGCGTTAAACGCACAACTGGCTGCGGATACAGTGGATGTTACATTGCCGGGGGTTCCTGTGGCTCAGGGACAACCACACGTGATTCAAAGCATCATTGACCAGTTGGAAGACATGTTTATTGGCATGGGGTACCAGGTGGTTGATGGTCCAGAAGTTGAAGACGATCATCATAACTTTGAAATGATGAACTTGCCAAAGGACCATCCTGCCCGTGATATGCAGGACACGTTCTACATCACACCCGACATTTTGATGCGGACGCACACTAGTCCTAATCAGGCCCGAGCCATGGAAAACCATGACTTTAGTAACGGTCCGTTGAAGATGATCAGCCCCGGCCGTGTGTACCGGCGTGATACAGATGACGCAACGCATAGCCACCAGTTCCATCAAGTTGAAGGACTTGTGATCGACAAGCACATTACGATGGCTGACTTAAAGGGAACGCTCGAAATGGTGGCAGCAAACCTATTCGGCGATCAGTTTGACGTTCGGCTACGCCCAAGTTACTTCCCATTCACGGAACCATCTGTTGAAGCAGACATCACGTGTTTCAACTGTCTGGGTAAGGGCTGTGCGGTCTGCAAGTACACGGGCTGGATCGAAGTTTTGGGTGCCGGAATGGTGCATCCAAACGTGTTGAAGATGGCCGGCGTGGATGCCTCCGTTTATGGTGGGTTTGCCTTTGGCCTTGGTCCGGACCGGTTTGCCATGTTGAAGTATGGTGTCGACGACATCCGGAACTTCTACCTAAATGACACACGTTTCCTAACACAATTTTACAAACGGGGGTAAACAACAGCGATGAAAGTTTCAACAGATTGGTTATCAGAGTACCTCACCCTGGATGTGGCCCCAAAGGACCTCGGTGAAAAGATTGAACGAACGGCCGTTGAAGTGGACCGGGTCTACAAAATGAGCGACGGCATGAGTAAATTGATTGTTGGGGAAACGTTGAGCGTTGAACCACACCCAGATTCAGATCACTTGCACGTTTGTCAGGTGAACGTTGGCGAAGATGAACCACAACAGATCGTGTGTGGGGCGCCGAACGTTGCCGTGGGACAAAAGGTGATCGTTGCGATGCCTGGTGCCTGGATCGGCGGTCACAACAAGATCAAGAAGGGCAAGATGCGCGGCGTCGTTTCAAACGGAATGCTGTGTGCCCTCCAAGAAATTGGTTTTGATGCCAAGATCGCACCAAGTGACTACGAAGATGGGATCTACATTTTGCCAGCTGACAGTGTTCCTGGTGAATCTGTTTTTCCAATTTTGGGCATGGATGACGACATCATCGAAACGGACCTCACACCAAACCGTGGGGACATGAACTCCATGAACGGAACGGCGTGGGAAGTCGGCGCCATCTACGGTCAAACACCAAAACTTCCAGAATTCACCCTGACAGAAGCAGCGTCAGCCAACGTTGCCGACCTCATTAACGTCACGGCAGACCCTGCGTTAGCACCAACGTATAAAATGCGTGTGGTCCAAAATGTGACGGTTCAAGCAAGCCCACTATGGCTGCAAAAGCGGTTATGGGAAGCGGGCATTCGGCCGATCAATAACGTCGTTGACGTTACCAACTACATGATGTTGATGTATGGTCAACCCTTGCACGCCTTTGATTATGACAAGTTGACGAGTCATAACATTAGCGTTCGGTTGGCACATGCTGGTGAAACGTTGACCACGTTGGATGACGAAGAACGGACGTTGCGCGATACAGATATGGTGATTGCTGATGGCGACCGTGCCATCGCCTTAGCCGGAACGATGGGTGGGTTGGACACAGAAATTGATGACAATACAACGACAATTGCCATTGAAAGTGCCATCTTTGAACCCATTCACATTCGGAAAACAGCGCGTCATTTCAACCTGCATTCGGAAGCTTCCATGCGGTTTGAACGTGGGATCAACCCAGCTGACAACCAGACAACGTTGGACCATGCCGCAGCCTTGATGGCTGAACTGGGCGCTGGGGATGTTGCTACGGGAACCGCAGTTGGTAGTGAAACGGTGGTTAATCCGGTTGTTGTTCCAATTACGTTGACCCGGATCAACCATGTGCTGGGCACAACGTTAACGGCAGCAGCTGTGCAAACGTTATTTGATCACTTAAACTTCCCAACGACTAACGACGGGGAAACGTTCACGGTGACGGTTCCCGTTCGCCGGTGGGATATTGCGATCGAAGCTGATTTGATGGAAGAAGTTGCCCGACTTTACGGCTATGACAACTTGCCATCAACGTTACCAACGGGACCAACCACACCGGGCTCATTGACGTCAGCGCAACGGATCATGCGTGACGCCCGGCATTTGCTGGAAGGTGCTGGTTTAAACCAGGCCATTAGTTATGCACTAACGACTACGGCAAAGGCTGAACAGTTCATGATGCGGGATAGCGAACCAACGTTATTGGACTTCCCAATGAGTTCTGATCACACAACGGCGCGGATGAACTTGATCAGCGGGTTGTTGGACGACGTGGCGTATAACGTTGCGCGTAAGCAAACGGATGTCAGTTTGTACGAACAGGGACGGGTGTTCTATCGCGAAGGTGATGACATTCGGCCACTGGAAGAAGAACACATCGCGGGTGCCATTACGGGCACAATGACACCAGCGACATGGAACAATAAGGCTGCGGCCGCTGACTTCTTCAGCATGAAGGGGATCGTTGAGCTGTTCTTGCACGACATGGGCTTGTCGAAACCCGTTAGCTATCAAGCGAACCAAACACGGCCAGAAATGCACCCCGGCCAAACGGCAGACGTTTACGTGGGGGATGAACTGGTTGGGTTTGTGGGTCAAGTGCACCCAACGATTGCGGTTGATTACAAGATTCCGGCAACGTTTGTGTTTGAACTGAACTTGCAGGCCTTGATTGATGCGGACCATGACCGGCAGCAGTACGCACCAATTTCGAAGTTCCCAGCAGTAACGCGGGATGTGGCCATCTTGGTCGATGAAACGGTGACAAACGCGGATGTGATTGGAGCCATTGAAAAACGTGGCGGCGCTCACTTGGTGGACGTTACACTGTTTGATGTTTACGCGGGTAACCATCTGCCAGCCGGGAAGAAATCATTGGCATATACATTAACGTTCCAGGATGTGAAGGCAACGTTGGTGGAAGCGGATGTAACAAAGTCCTTCGATAAGGTCGTGAAGGAACTGGAAACAAGCTTCGAGGCAGAAATTAGGTAGAGCGAAAGCTAGCGCGTTTAGGCTAACTCAGGTAACACAAAACAGGTTCTTATGGACGATTTCTGTCCATGAGAACCTGTTTTGTGTTACCTGAGCCAGAGCCTGTGCTAGCTTTCGCGTTTTCGGCAACGAAAACAGGGAAAAACGCATTGATAGGGGGCACTTTTAGCGGATTTGAGAGACCACTAAACCGGTTAATTATGTCAAAATCGTGTCATTGCTCAAGTGAGTGTAGTTTTGAACAGCATTTTTCGCTACAATGTAAAGGATGATTTTAAATTAGGGGGCAAACTTTATGCAACGTCGTACACGTCCGCGTCAACACACGGGCCGTAACTGGCTGATCGGGATTTTCCTTGCAGTGATTGTTATCATTGTTGGGGGTATTCTTTTCCGCAATATCAGTTATTCTAACAACCTAAAAGCCGTTAATCCAAGCAGCCATAAAAAGGTGCAGGTTCAAGTCGAACAAGGGGCCACGGCTCAACAGGTTGCCACAGCGCTTCAAAAAGAGGGCGCCATTAAGAACGCCAGCGCGTTTAATAAGTACACGGCTGATAATAACATGGCTGATTTTAAGGCCGGTTATTTCGTTGTGACGAAGAACATGACGGTTAAACAAATCGCGAAGAAATTGAATCAACCCGGGTCAGACATGCCGTTATTGACCACTGCAAAGAATTCACTGTTAATTACAGAAGGTGAAACGGTTGAACAGATCGCCGAATCCTTGCCAAAACATTCTAAGTACACCAAGCAAGAATTTTTGGACCTGATGAAGGACGAAAGTTTTGTTAAGGGCTTAGCTAAGACATACCCTGACTTATTGTCATCCAGTATGTCATCAACTGGGGTGCGTTATCACCTTGAAGGGTACCTATTCCCAGCCGTTTACGACACCAAGAAGCCAGCAACCTTAAAGGCACTGGTTGAACAAATGGTTGCGGCAACTAATCAACGTGTTCAACCGTACCTCAGCAGTTTCCAATCTGAAGGCTTGACGGTTCAACAAGCGATGACGTTAGCCTCATTGGCGCAAAAGGAAGCCAACACGGCAAGCGATATGCAAACTGTTGCTGGTGTCTTCTTCAACCGGATCAAGGCTGACATGCCATTACAATCTGATGTTTCCGTGCAATATGCACTGAACAAGAAGAAGCCAAACTTATCCTTAGCTGATTTAAAGGTTGATTCACCATATAACCTGTACGCCAACACGGGTTACGGTCCTGGACCGTTTAACAACCCTGGGTTAAGTGCAATTGAAGCGGTGGCACAACCAGCAAATGAAGATCAAGGATACCTGTACTTTGTGGCCAACATGAAGACTGGGAAGATTCATTACTCAAAGACACTTGATGAACAAAATGCTTACACAAGTAAGTATCAAAGCGATAACAGCAAACAAAAATAGGGTAAACGAAAAGGAGACAGGGTAATGACAGAACAAGCAAAGCGTCCGGTTGTAATTGGTGTGACTGGTGGTTCTGGGAGCGGAAAGACAACCGTTAGCCAAGCCATTTATAACCAGTTGGCTGGCCATTCGATCCTGATTTTGCAGCAGGATTCCTACTATAACGATCAGGCGGAAATGACGATTCCTGAACGCCGGGCCGTGAACTATGATCACCCCTTAGCTTTTGATTACGATCTCCTGATCGAACAGCTCACGCACTTAATCAACTATGAGGCCATTGAAAAGCCTGTTTATGATTACAAAGAATTAACGCGAAGCACTGAAACTGAACATCAAGAACCACGTGATGTCATCATCCTGGAAGGAATCTTGATTTTGGATGATCCCCGGTTACGTGATTTGATGGACATTAAGGTGTACGTGGACACAGATGACGACATTCGAATCATTCGCCGAATTGAACGGGACATTAACGAACGGGCCCGGACATTAGACAACGTCATCGACCAATACCTGGCAACAGTGAAGCCAATGTACCATCAGTTTGTGGAACCAACAAAGCGTTACGCAGACCTGATCGTGCCCGAGGGTGGCGAAAATACGGTGGCCATTGACCTGTTGTCAACAAAGATCCGCGACATCTTGGCAAAAGATGGTAAGGACAGTATGTTTAAAGCACAAAAGAGCAAAAGCTAGCACGTTTAGGCTAACTCAGGTAACGAAAAAATCGGTGTTTGTGGACGTTTTTGGTCCACGGACACCGATTTTTTCGTTAGATGAGCCAAGGCCTGCGCTAGCTTTCGCGTTTTCGGCAACGAAAACAAAGAAAGGATGGGAACGCACTCAATGTTATGGACGTTTTTTGTCCACAGACACCGATTTTTTTGTTAGATGAGCCAGAGCCTGTGCTAGCTTTCGCGTTTTCAAACGGCAGCAACCGACTTACTTTAGTCCGTGAAAGACTCCGTTTTGTATAAGCCAAACGTTAAATCTAATGAATCCGGCAATTTTCTCGGTTAGTCCGTTTACAAGGACAGTTGTGCATGGTAACCTTGTGACTGTTGAAATTAGTGACAAAGGAGTTACATTAAAAATGGCTGAAGAAAAAACATACCCAATGACCGAAGAAGGTCTTAAAAATCTTGAAGAAGAATTAGAGCACTTAAAATTAGTGACCCGTCCAGAAATCATCGAACGGATCAAGATCGCTAGAAGTTACGGTGACCTTTCAGAAAACTCTGAATACGAGTCAGCAAAAGACGAACAGTCAAACATTGAATCACGGATCTCCCTGGTTGAAGCAATGATTCATAACGCTGAAATTATTGACAACTCTGGTGTTGCAAGTGACGAAGTTTCCTTAGGGAAGAACGTCACGTTCAAAGAATTACCAGATGAAGAACCAGAGACATACACGATTGTGGGGGCCGCAGAAGCAGACCCAACAACCGGAAAGATCTCAAACGACTCACCAATTGCCCAGAGCTTGATTGGTCATAAGGTGGGGGACGAAGTTGAAGTTAAACTCCCAGTGGGTAGCATGCAAGTTGCCATCCTCACGGTAGAAAACGCTGACTAAGTTCATTTAATTAAACGTGCGGGTGCAGATGATGTAGGTCATCCAGCACGCGCACGTTTTTAGTTATCAGGATGCTGAATTGTTGTTTGCAAAAAACTACGGTAAACTATTATCCTAGTTAGACGAATGCTCGAATTGAGAAAGGAAATTAAACATGCCCGTTATTAATGAACAAGATCAAGCAGCAATGGCGCGGTACACGGAATTTGTCCGTAACGCACCGTTTACATCAATCACCCAGGATCCCGGTTGGGGTGCAATTAAAAACAATTGGGAACCGCTCCACATCACGTTAGAGGCTGATGGAAAAATCACCGCGGCAATGTCAATTTTGATGATTGCAAACGAAGATGGGGAAAAGCTTGCTTACTGTTCAAAGGGCCCCGTTTGCGATCCAACCGACGTTGCAACGATTGACGCCCTGGTTGCCGAAGCAGAACCAGCGCTACGTGAAAACAACGTGTACGTGTTACGGATGGACCCTGAGGTCGTGTACAGTGACGATCTCTCAGCTGAGTTTACTGCGCATGGATATGAAGTGCGGAACCGGAACGTGGGGATGCATGACACCATCCAACCCCGGTTTAACATGGTGATGGACTTAAAGGATAAGAGCGCTGATGATGTGTTGATGACGTTCCGACCAAACACTCGCCATGACGTGCGCCATTCCATCAAGCCTGAATTGATGGTTGAAGCTGGAAACAGCATGGCCGAAATGGACCGTTTTTATGCGTTGTATGAAGAAATGAGTCACCGGCAGGGGATTACGTACCGGCCACGGGACTACTTTGATCGGATGGTGACGGCGTTTGCTGATACCGATATTTTACGGATCTTCATTGCGCACTCAGAGACCCAAGACTTAGCTGGCTCATTGGCCTTTAAGTACGGGGACAAACTGTGGTACATGTACGGTGGTAGTGTTAATGCAGAACCAAAACTGCTGGCACCATACCGGATCCAATGGGAAATGATTACGGAAGCCCTGGCCGCTAAAAAGGATCGTTACGACCTTGGTGGTGTGTTTGCGCTTGATAAGAGTGATGGATTGTGGTTATTCAAACATGGGTACGTCCGTGAAGCGACAGAATACCTTGGCGAAATCGATAAGGTCTATGACGCAGATGCGTATGCCCGTTTTCTTCACAAGTAAAAACATTGTGATGCCAATCACACCAAGCCATTAGCCGATTTTAATTGCTTGCGTTCACAAGCGAATGTGCTAAAGTTAGTTCATGAAAGCGAATTCATTGAGTGGAGGCAAGCGGCATGCAGATTACAGTGACAGATGCAGCCAGTAAGTGGTTTCAAGATGAAGTGGGCTTAAAACCCGGCGATGGCATGAAGTTTTATGGGAAGGTCTACGGAAAGACACCAGTGCATGATGGTTTTTCCATGGCCATGGTCCCGGATAAAGATCCTGATCGCCCAGTTGGTGAGACCGAAAAAGATGGCATCAAATACTTTGTGAACTATGGTGACGCATGGTTTTTTGCTGGCTATGATTTTGTGATTGATTACGACGATAAATTAGATGAACCGCATTACGAATATGTAGCGCAACCAGAATCCAACATGAACTAGATGGTGGTTACAATAAGGGCCCGCATAGACAATCAATGTCTGTGCGGGCCCTTATTTTGTAATGATTAGCCGAGGTGCTTGCGTCGGTACACCCATTCAGTGCCGGCCGTTAAGCAGGCCGCAATGATGGTGACGATGAGCCCAGTCAAAAAGTACGGTGGCCGGTAGGTGAAACTAACATCATGATGGCCTGGTGATAATCGGAGTGCCATGAATTCGTCGGCGATGGTCGTTGGTGTGACTGTGTGACCATCGACCTTAACGTGCCAACCCGCTTGGGCCGGAATGCTGGTCATGAGGACTGGTTGATCCTTGGTGGCCGTGACGGTTCCATTGATGTGGGTCTGTCCCCATGAGGTGACGAGCAGGGGATGTTGTTGAAGCCGTTTAATGCCGTGTTTGTATTGAGCATTTGGCAAGTGGTACAACGTGACGTTTTGAAGCCACAACGTTGGTTTTTTCAGTTCAAACGTAATGGTCTGTGGCTGATCCTTTTGACCACTGGCAAGGTTCACCAAAACCGTGTTGCGATACGTGTCGTATTGACTCAGCGGCTGACCGTTAAGCAGGATCGTGACGTTATCTTTTTGAAGGTTAGAACCAATTGACAGGTAGTACGCATCATCCGTTGTCGGCGTGAAGTGCAACGTCATGCTGGCCGGCTTTTTCAAGTTGGTCTTGTTGAGGGTTGCCCCGGTGATATTGGTAATTTTATTGGTGTTGGTGACGTTAAGTGAATCAAAATTAACGGCGGTAAACAGTTTGTTCGTGCTTGGTTCACCTAAGAATGCGTTCCAGAGCTGATTTTGATTCGTCATTGGATCACGATAAATGTTTTTGACTGAAAGGGTGCTGGCTGCGGCCATGAACCCCATCCCCAGTGCATCCGGGTTCTTGTACGTGCGGATGTCAGTACTGGAGTGAACCAAATCATGACTGCTGGTGATGTCTGGTTTGTAGGTGAGTGTCGGCATGTTTTTGTACGCGGTAGACTTATGATTTTGAGCGGTCGTCTCGTTTGCCGTCCAGAAATACTTCATGTTAAGCAACGCGTCCATAAACTTCGTCCCGTTCGCATATGTGACAAACCCATCACCATCGGGGTTCCCGGTGAGGTCATAAAAACCGGTCGTTTTGCGCTCCAGGGTGGAGCCGAAATGTGACCCACCAAAGTAGTCGCCCTGCATGGGATCATCTTTCGTTCGTTGGAAGGTGGAGCCGATGCGGTAAAGATCATCATCCAAAGATTTTACCGTGGTGCTGGCGGAATCAATGGCATCCGTGTAGGTGCTAAATTGAGCCTGCGGGACATAACTAATTTTGTTTAGCGACAGGACCACGTTTGTACCAAGGTCGGCGGCAGTCAATAACACAAGAATTGGCAACATCCAGGTGTGATCACCAGGCCATGGGGCTAACAGCAATAGGGCAATCAACATGAAGCTACTGCCAGTGATGATTTGGCCCACGGTAAGAAAGTTAACGCTGTGGAGGGAAATGAGCAGGGAGCCAACAATGACAGCTAGTAACCCAGCCGCAGTCCCGATGGTTTCCCAGCGGAGTGGTTGCGGGGTCGGCCAGGCAATGGCTGCCAGCCAGATTAACCAGAAACAAAAGACAAAGGAAAAACGGTACGGGTACCAAATGGGAAATTGGCCTGCGTGCCACAATAAGTTTAGCGGCGTGAAACACATGGACAGGAGCAGGAAGACCGTAATCAGTCCGGCCGTCAGTTTAACGGACCAGTGCAGGGGTGTTTCGATGAAAAAGGCAATAACAAGTAACAGAACAACGGCCCCCACAAAAATGTTGGGTTGCCCCTTTGGCATCTGAGCAAAGTTAAAGCCCCCTGGGAAGAGCTTACCGAGCATTTTAGCTGGCATGTAGTCAAATGCCCACTTGACCTTAACAACGGTGTAGGAGGCCTTGCTAAGCTGCAATGCGAAGTAGGTCGGAATGAGGATGATGGCGGCTAACCCGCCTCCAATAACGGAGGCACCCGCATAGCGACAAAGATTAAGGAGACTTGTGCGCCACGTGAACCGGTGCCACACCAAGCTAAACAAAACGTACAGGATGGTAAATAAGGCGACCATGTAGGCCATGTAGTAGTTCACGATGAACGTCACACCAAGCCAGCAAACGTAAGGCAACCAGTGGTGAGCCGTGAGTAAGCGTTCCAACCCGTAAACGACTAGTGGTAGCGTTACAAGGGCGTCGAGCCACATCAGATTGAGCTGGTTTGCAACGGTCCAGCCACACAAAGCATACGCGATGGCAAACATCGGTAAACGCCAGCCACGTTGCAACCGTAACCGTTGAAGGACCCACGCCATGCTTAACCCGGCGCTCCCATACTTCATGACGGTGATCAAAAAGACACCAGCGCTCAGGCCGCCACGACTGAAGGGCAAAATCAGGAAGTTGAACGGACTCATTAAGTAATAGGCCCACAGGCTGGACGTTTCACCGCCAAGTGCCTTACTGAAACTGTAAAAGAAGCTTCCTGGGTGGTGAAGCAATGTATTGCGGAAAAAGGCGTAAAAATCGATGTATTGTTGGCCCATGTCGACAGTTAGGAGTGAGCTAGAGCCAAACGGAGCCATCCCTCGGCAAGCAAAGTAGCTTGTCATGAGGAGGGCCGGAATGAAAAAGCTCAGGTAAAGGGGCCAGTGTTTTGTAAAATGTTGTTTAATCATGCGGGATGTGAATTCCTTTCTCTCAAAAAAGCGTAAAGATTCGTGGCGAGACTTTAGCTTTTCTACGACTTCCTTTACAATGATAGACGATACTTTTTACTCGGCAAAGCACTTTGCCGAAATTTAATGATTATGATGAATGATCGACAAGGTAGATAAGGTAGGTTAGAGGGCTAGTGTTTAAAAAGTTTATGCAACGGCGACGGGCACAAAGCAATCGCGATGATCAAACGACCCGGATCCCCATCCGGTTAAATATATTGTTGGTGATCGTGTTTGTTCTGTTAGCCGTCCTCGGTTGGCGAATGGCGTACTTGCAGATCCAAAACGGAGCCGAGCTTAAGGCAGAGGTTAACCGGACTGCAAACACAATCGAAACAAATAGCGTTCAACGGGGAATGATTTACGATTCAACGGGGAAGGTGCTGGTTGGTAATGAAGCCCACCAGGCCATTAGTTACACGAAGGGAATTAACGTCACTGGGGCCGATATGTTTAAGGTGTCTAACCGGCTTGGCAAGTATCTGTCTGTATCAAGTGATGCCTTAACGAGCCGTCAGATTGCCATTTACTACCTCGCGAATGAAAAGAACATGGCAAAAGTGGTTGCGAAAATTCCTAAGGCGGCCGCAATGAGTGATAATGCGTTGCAAACTGCAACCCAAGATTACGTGGTGGCCCACGAACCTCAATTAACGGCCGCACAGAAAAATGCAGCAGCCATCTTTACCAAGATGAACGGGGCCTATTCCTTATCGACAACGTACATCAAGGAAAAAGACGTTACGGCGACAGAAGTATCTCAAATTGGGGAGCACATGTCCGAAATGCCTGGTGTAAAGACCTCGACGAGTTGGTCACGTGATTATCCATCAGGAAATTCCGTGAAGTCGTTTGTTGGAACGGTGACTACCGAAAAGCAAGGATTGCCAGAAGACGAAGTTAACCAACTACTCTCACAAGGGTATTCACGAAATGACTCCGTTGGTTCAAGTTACATTGAAAAAGCCTACGAACCGATCCTAAAGGGGACAAAATCCCGGACATCCGTGGAAGTTAGCAGCAACTCCACCATCACGAAGGAAACTCAGGAATATGCGGGTAAGAAGGGGTCAAACCTTGTCTTGACGATCAATGCGAAGTTCCAGGATGCCGTTCAAAAGGTGATCGATGATCAATTGCCTGGTGGAACGTGTCAGGGGGCCTATGCTGTTGTCATGAACCCGAATACCGGGGCTGTCTTAGCGATGGCTGGTGATTCACGGAACCCAACGACTGGGAAAGTGACGACAGATGCGTTAGGGGCCATTAACCAACCAATTGTTATGGGATCCGTCGTTAAACCAGCAATGCTGACTGGTGGGTTTGAATCTGGTGCATTAACGCCATCCAATAACACATTGAACGACCAACCAATTATTTTAACGGGAACGTCGAAGATTTCGACGGACTGGAACCAAAATGGGTCTTACCCAATGGATGCAGCCATGGCGCTGGAAACATCTTCCAACTCCTATGCCGTTCAGGTCGCCATGAAGATGGTTGGCTATAAGTATTCACAAGGGGCCTCCATTGAGGGATTACCAACGGACATGTTTCAGAAGCTCCGGAACAACTTTAACCAGTACGGACTGGGCGTGAAGACAGGGATTGACATTCCTGGTGAATCAGCTGGTTTGAAGGGGTTATCGACCCGGAAGCAAATTGGGTCTGCGTTGGTTGAAGCATTTGGTAACTATGACGCGTACACAACGCTCCAGTTGGGGCAGTACGTTTCAACGTTAGCTAATGGTGGTTACCGGATGAAGCCATACGTGGTCTCACAAGTCCGGTCAACGAAGAATGACGGGACGCTAGGGGCTGTGGACTACCAAGCAGAACCAACAGCCTTAAACTACGTCGAAGCGTCCCCAGAAGCCAAGGCCATCATCAAACAAGGGATGTGGCAAGTGGTCAACGGGTCATCGCCTCATAAGACTGGGGCGACTGTCCTGGAAGATTTAAAGCCAGGAATCGTTGCTAAAACTGGGACGGCCGAAACATACGTTAACGGGCAACAAACGGTTACTTCAAGTATTATTTCATATGCACCAACGAAGAACCCACAGGTTGCCGTTGCTGTGGCCGTGCCAGGGTTGCCAGAGACGACCTCGTCATACCTGGTTAACCAGAACATTGCGGCCGAGATTTACAAGTTATACTGGAAGAATGTCACCAATTCGAGCGAAGCAAGTTAATCATTTCTGACAAAAGACTAGTCAGAACGCAAAAATAATGATAGAATTGTTTGAGTTGAGGCGTCTTCGCCAATTTCAAGTAGAGTGGAGGGTTAAAGATGCGCGTACACATTACCTTAGAATGCACCGAATGTGGTCGACAAACATACTTGTCATCAAAAAATCGGCGCAACAATCCAGACCGGGTTGAATTAAACAAGTACTGCCCTCACGATCGCAAAGTTACTTTGCACCGTGAAACTAAGTAATGACTGATTAGCGTCTGGGAATTTTCTCAGACGCTTTTTTGTTTTTTTTAAGCAACTAACGGGGTGCAACATGCAAACAAAACAAGTCGTTCGTCAGCAGACACTGGCGGCATTAGAAAGATTATCAGCCACGGATAAAGTGGCACAGAGCCAACAACTTATTGCCGGGCTGATTGGTCGGCCAGAATGGCAAAAAGCCACGACCATTGGATTGACCATGAGTACGGCCATTGAACTGGATACCAGGCCGTTGATCGCGCAGGCGTTAGCAGCGGGAAAGACGGTAACGGTGCCAAGAACGTTAGCGCACCGGCAAATGGAATTTGTGGCCTTGGGACCAGGAGTGACGTTTGAAACGACCAAATTTGGTCTCGAGGAACCGGTTGGCGGAACGGTTATTGCACCAAACAAGCATGACTTAATCGTTGTTCCAGGCGTTGCGTTTGCTGACGATGGAAGCCGGGTGGGCTTTGGTGCCGGTTACTATGACCGTTATCTGGCCCAATATGCCGGGCCGACCACTAGTTTAGTTCTCCCAGCGCAACGGCATCATGTCGCGACGTGGGCGGTAGAACGATTCGACGTTAAAATTCAGCAATTAATTTCGCTTCAGGAGGGGTAACAACACATGAGACGATGGCGACGATTCGTAAACGGCTCACCAATGACGATTACGTTGGTGACCATTAATGTGCTGGTCTTTTTATGGATGGTGTTTCGGTACCAATTACCGGCCGTTTCTCTAAACAGCACATTTTCCGGCCAGGCACTGTTAGAAGCTGGTGCCCGGTACACACCACTCATTCAAGCGGGACAGTGGTGGCGCTTGTTTACACCAATGTTTATTCACATGAGCGTGATGCACATTGGGCTAAACATGGTGGTGTTGTACTTCTTAGGCGTGCAAATTGAATCACTCTTCGGCCACTGGCGGATGCTCGTGATTTACGTGGTCAGTGGCTTCACAGGGAACGCGTGGAGTGCTGCTTTTCAACCACACACACTTTCTGCGGGTGCCAGTACGTCCATTTTTGGCCTGTTTGGTGCGTTTATCATTCTCGGGATCATTGAACGAGCGAACCCGTATTTACGGCAGGTTGCGCGTCAATTTGGCTTACTGGTGGTCTTAAACTTAGTCTTTGACCTCTTTAGTGCTGGCGTGGACATCTGGGGGCACATTGGGGGCCTTCTGGGCGGCTTTGTTGTTGCGATGATCCTTTGGGTTCCAGCTAATCATAGCTACCGTCGTTTGCCGATCTGGTGGCGTGGATTAGGGGTCATTGGTCTTGGCGCTGTGAGCGCAGTGCTGCTATTAATTATGTAATGGTAAAACGGAGGTAAACAAACATGTATCGTGGTGAACCAGCGTCATTACGGACGTTATACGATGTGCAACAACTGCTGAAAATGTTTGGCATCTACGTTTATGTCGGAAAGCGGTTGTGGGACATTGAGGTGATGGCCCTCGAGTTAGATAACCTATACAAAATGAACACCATCGATAAACCAACGTGGCTTCAGGCGAAGGTTGTCTTGAATCATGAACACCACATTGAGGAACAGAAACCGGAAAATTCTGGGCAAGCCTAGGCAGTGCGCCGGCAAATGTGTACAATGTGTGTATTAGGTTTAAAAGATGGGGGAATGTGTTGTGTTAGTTGCGATGTCGATTGCTGAATGGATTTTTGATATTGTTGGGTTAACGATCGTGGTGGGCTGGGTGATCTGGCGCATTGTGATGGTGGTGCGGCGGAATCGTGCCGCAACCATGTTGGACCAGGAAGAGTTCCAGGCGGGAATGCGCCGGGCCCAAATTATTGATGTTCGTGAGAAGAAGGATTTTGACGCGGGTCATATTTTAGGCGCCCGGAACATTCCTTACTCAACGTTCAGCCAACGGTTTAAGGAAATCCGTGAAGATTTACCTGTCTATTTATACGATGAAAGCCGGACGTTAAGTGGTCGGGCTGCACTTCGGTTAGCCAACAACGGCTACACCAAGTTGTTTATCCTGAAGGGCGGCTACGGTCGTTGGGAAGGCAAGACCAAATCCAGCAAGTACTAATCAAAACAGGCACCTATGGAATAATCATCCATAAGTGCCTGTTTCATTATCTAAGTGCGCTGTGCAACACTCAGTTGATTAACCTTGGTGTGAAGAACGTGACTTGCGTAGAGCGCGACGGCGGTTGTCGTCGATGCGGTCTTCTTCGGCTTCGATTGGTGTGATAACCGTTTTGTGGAATGACACCAAACTTGCGGCAACGGCCCCAAGTGAAGCGATAACGCCAACTAAAAAGCCTTTATTGAATGATTTCATGCAGATGACCTCCTCAATGGTTTAGTAACACATTCATTATGTCGTTTTTTGGGAAGGACGTCCAGCGGAAAGAATGGAAAATTTATGACATTGATCATTGCCCACCGGGGACTGATTACTCAGGGAGTTGAAAATACACAATCAGCGTTTGAAGCGGCCCTTGCACTCGGGGTTGACGGGATTGAAACGGACGTCCAGCAAACGGCTGATGGTGTGCCCGTTTTGATTCATGACGAAGCCATTGATCGAATCACTACGGGTCAAGGACTGGTCAATACGTGGCAGTGGACGGATCTACGTCGGTTACCGCTGCGACATGAACCAGCGGAGCGTTTATGGTCCCTCAGTGATGCGTTAACGTGGCTAACGGCCCATCAGTTTACCGGCGTATTGAACATTGAAGTAAAAACAGATCATGTCCGTTATCCGGGTCTTGAAGCGCAGGTGGCGACGTTGGCTCAACAAGCGTGGCCATTTACCATTGTGTTCAGTAGTTTTTCAAGCCAGTCCCTTCAACAACTGGCAGCCTTGGCACCTGACATTGACCGGGCACAATTGTTTCGGTGGCCAACCCGGGTGACCACCCGTTTAGAAGCAACTGGCGTGATCACAAGCACCCATCCGAAAATCAGTTGGGTGCGCTGGGCCATTCGCCACCAGCGCTTATCAAACCCAGCGCAACGACGCGGATGGACGGTCAATCAGCCGGACGACTTACGGCTGTGTTTTCAGGCAGGCCTTGGCGCAGTGATTACAGATCAACCGGTATTAGCACAACAATTGAGACAAGAGGTGATGAACGATGACAACTAAACCACAAGTGCTTTTGATCGTAGGGCCAACGGCGGTGGGGAAAACGGCCCTGTCGATTCAATTGGCCCATCAGTTCGATGGTGAAGTCATTTCCGGAGATTCCATGCAGGTGTATCGGCACTTAGACGTTGGGACGGCCAAAGTAACGCCTGATGAACAGGATGGAATTCCCCATTATCTGATCAATGAGCGTGACGTGACGGATGGCTTTACCGTGGCGGACTTTGTGGCCCGCGCCGAAATGTTGATTGCAGAGATCACGGCACGAGGGCACTTGCCAATCATTGTCGGCGGCACCGGTTTTTACTTCCAAGCGTTGTTGAAGGGCATGCAGCTGGGTTCGCCGGCCGATGAAGCCTTGCGAGCTAAGTGGACGGCGCTAGCTGATGAACATGGTGCTGAGTGGCTATGGGCGAAACTAAACGCTGTGGACCCCGCTGTCGCTGCCACCATTCCGGCGGGAAATGTCCGCCGGTTGGTGCGGGCGCTGGAAGTTTATGCGAGCACTGGTCACTCCATCCTGGAGCAAACGGATCAACCCGATCAATATGACGCATTCATTGTTGGTTTGAATACAGACCGGGCGGTGTTGTACGATCGGATCAATCAACGGGTCGACCTCATGATGGCAAACGGCCTAGTTGAGGAGGCCAAATGGTTGCTTGATCAGGGCGGCCTTACGCTTCAGGCGGGCAAGGGCATCGGCTACAAGGAGTTGTTTCCGATGTTAAACGGCCAAATGGATCGAGCGGCGGCAGTTGAATTATTGAAACGAAATTCGCGGCACTATGCTAAACGTCAACTAACGTGGTTTCGGCACCAGTTACCGGTTACCTGGTTTGACCTGGTTAGCGGGCAGAATCAAATTAGCGACGTCGCCGCGGCAGTTAGTCAGTGGCGCCACTCAATTAAATGACTGGTCGATGGTGGTTGTCTGAACGTGTTCAGATGGTCACTTTTTTTATTGGCACTGTTCGCTAGTTATGAAAATGCCCTGCTTATGTCAGAAGTTCTAACATGAACGATTGACAGGAATTGGTGTTGGTGGGATGATACACCTGTTAAATCATGTGCAGCGTAAAAGAAGGGGGCAGTGATGTCAGAAAAGCAATTACGGCGGTCATTAGCAGTTTTACCAATGAGTACCGTGGTGGCACTGACAGCACTGACACCTCGCCAAATTCGTTATTATGAAACCCAGGATCTGGTTCATCCAGCTCGCAACGAAGGCAATCGCCGGCGGTATTCATTGAATGATGTTGACCGGTTGCTGGAAGTGAAGGATGGCTTGGCAAGCGGGATGGATTTTGAAACGATGCGGAAACTTGCACGTAAGGCCCACCAACAGGCACTAGCGGATGCCCAGCGAGTTTCAGATCAACGGGCACGGCGGATGTTGGAGGATGAAATGCAGCAATTGGCAGGAATGCGACCACCACGGCAGCATCTGGGGCGGCCCTTTTAGAACTGGTCACGGAACAAGAAAGGATGAGCAGTACATGGCAAAAAAGGTATACACCAAGGATGAGATTCGGCAACTGGTTAAAACGGAACACGTGGAATTTTTACGGTTAATGTTTACTGACTTAATGGGCTCCATCAAAAATGTGGAAGTCCCTACGAGTCAGCTCGAAAAGTTGCTGGATAACAAGTTAATGTTTGACGGCTCGTCCATTGACGGGTTTGTGCGCATTGAAGAAAGTGACATGTACCTTTATCCTGACTTGTCCACGTGGATGGTCTTCCCATGGGGGAGTGAACACGGAAAGGTCGCCAGAGTGATCTGTGAAGTTTACACGACTGATGGCGAACCATTTGCGGGCGACCCACGGAACAACCTCATTCGGGTAATGAACGAAATGAAGGATGCCGGGTTCACGTCGTTTAACATTGGTCCTGAACCAGAATTCTTCTTGTTTAAGATGGATGAAGACGGTGAACCAACGTTGAAGCTAAACGATAAGGGGAGTTATTTTGACTTGGCCCCAATGGATTTAGGTGAAAACTGCCGTCGTGATATCGTGCTCGAAATGGAAAAAATGGGCTTTGAAGTTGAAGCCGCCCATCACGAAGTCGCACCTGGTCAACATGAAATTGACTTTAAGTATGCGGATGCACTGGAAGCAGCGGACAACATCCAGACGTTTAAGTTGGTTGTTAAGACCATTGCCCGAAAGTACGGCTTGTTTGCGACGTTTATGCCAAAGCCATTGGAAGGCATTAACGGTTCAGGGATGCACATGAACATGTCATTATCGACGGCTGAAGGAAACGCCTTTTATGATCCAGAAGGCGAGCTTGAGCTAAGTGACACGGCTTACCACTTCCTTGGTGGTTTGTTGGCACATGCCCGGGCCTTCACAGCGGTCGTTAACCCCATCGTGAACTCATACAAACGGTTGGTTCCAGGATTTGAAGCCCCTGTTTACGTGGCGTGGTCTGGTTCAAACCGGTCACCACTTGTTCGGGTTCCAAACGCCCGGGGAAACTCAACGCGGCTGGAATTGCGGCAGGTCGATCCGTCAGCCAACCCATATCTGGCGATTGCAGCGATGCTAGAGGCGGGACTGGACGGGATCCGTAACGGCCTAACGCCAACGGATTCGGTGGATCGAAACATTTACTCGATGGATGAGAGTGAACGGGAAGCCAACCACATTAGTAACTTACCAGACAACTTGCATAACGCAACAAAGGCATTACAGGCTGATCCAACGATGAAGTCTGCCCTAGGGGATCACTTGTACCAGAGCTTTGTGGAAGCAAAGAAACTGGAATGGGCATCCTACCGTCAGGCAGTAACGAAGTGGGAACGCGATCAATATTTGGAACAGTATTAAATAGAGAGCGAAAGTGGGCGCGATTAGGCCTACTTAGCTAAGAAAGGGTCTGCGCCCACTGTCGCGTTTCAGCGACTTTGTAGCTCTGAGATGTGATATTCCTTCTAAAAATAATGCTTCAAGGATATTTAAGTGATGACTTCCGTTAGGGACGAAAGCATGCTATACTAAACCCATAAAAGATCATGGAACCAAACAACACCAAGCCCCCTGACTACTTACACTAGTCAGGGGGCTTTTTTACGTTTATATAAGGCTAAACGGGTGGGTTAGCGTGTTGCCAAATCATTATTTGTGTCGCCGACGGGCTAACCAGTCCGTAAATAAAGCAACAAGGACGCCGACAATCAACGGTGAAAAAAGATCACGAAACATCAAACAACACCTCCCCACTGTTGCAAGTGTGGGTTGGCAACAGGTTTATTATCTAAGATAATGACGGTGAGAACAATCATTGAAGGATAAATGTTATCGATATCTAATTTAAAAATTATAGTAATATCGAAAAATGAGTGCCATTATGGCGCACCCGAACGTAAAAAAATCCCCCGGTAAAATTCACGTTAGCATTTTACCGGGGATTTTTTAGTAGCGTAACTTACGATAAGTCCGTTTTCCTAACTGCGTGGTTGTAGAATGCCCAGGCAACAGCACCAAAGAAGATGGGGCCGATGATTGTCCAGAAAGCGGTGTAGTAGTCATGTTCCAAAACGGGTTGGATCATGGTGAAACAGATGCCGGCGAAAACGGTCAACCAGGTAATGGTCGTGACCGTCCACGTGGTCCGGTGTGATTTGTAAAAAACAAATGGTCGTTCTAAATCGAGGCGCCGTTTGAAGAACGGGAAGGCACCCACCAAGAAGAGGTACGGAAAGGCCGATGAGACATTTTCCATATCCGTCAAGACGGTATAAAAGGCCTGGGCGCTGCTACCGCCAAACGAAACGGCGAAGATAACAACCGCCACGATAACTGCTTGGGTCCACATGGCAAAAGCTGGCACCTGGTACCGGTTCAATTTTGTGATGCGTTTTGGCCAAAATTTCGCAGGTGTGCCCATGATGAAGGCCTTTAATGGGGCGTAGACCAGAACGAAGAAGGCTCCGGTATCAGATAGAAATTCTTCCACACCGATCAAACGACCAAACCAGTTTCCTAAAACAGTGGCGCCATGGGGCGACAGATTCATCGCGTGGCCAAGGGTGACCCCGAGGTTATTCATTAAGACGTAAAGCACGTTTCCTAAATCGGTGGAACCCTTACCGAGGATGTGGTGCCAGTTAGCACTAACACCCCATAAAAAGATCCCGACTGCGTAGATGAAGAGCATCAAAAACGTTGAAATAAGCATGGCACGGGGAAACGTTTTGGCCGGATGCTTGACGTTATCGATCACACCACCCATTGTTTCCATCCCGCCATACGCGAAGATGGCGTAGACAACGAACGACATGAGCGCAATTGGCGAACTAAACTGGGGATTTGGTGAGTGAAAAATCGCGTGGGTGGTCATGGGTTCGGCAAGGTGACCGTGTTGCATGATCAGCAATACGACACTGATGATCATAAAAAAGGCTGTAATGATCAGGGTAAATGCACCACCAAACGCTGCAAACCGGGCAATCTGATTGATCCCGTGAGTTGAAAAGTAGGTAACGACGATCATCCAGATGATGGCAAGAATCCCGACCGTTTCCGTGGAGTTTAATCCAAGAAAATGCCATGACTGGGTGGTATCATGGCCGGCAAAAGCCGTTGAAAAGGGAATCCAGACCTTGGCGCATTCTGATACTAGCCAAACGATCCAGCCGGATAACCAGATGAACGTCCCGATAAAGGCCAGGCGCTCACCGATGGATTCAGCCAGCCAGGAGTAAATCCCACCGTGCGCCGCTTTAAACGATGCCCCGTATTCGGCAAACATCAAAACAATTGGTAAGAAAAATAAAATGGCGGCGAGGATGTACCAAAAAATCGCTGCGTATCCCATTTGATCAAACGCCACGGTCGTGTTGTTCAATCCGTAAATGGAGGTAAAAACCATGAGGATCAGGCCGACGAGGCCAATCTTGTTGTGCTGCTGTGTTTCTTCCACTGTATAAGGACTCCAATCTAAACGCCAGGATGAAAGGGTGGTGTCATTAAGTGTTGCCACCCGAATGAAAAAATATACATTAAATAATTAAAACAATGGTACCTATTTTAGCACAAATATAGATGGTAAGAACTGTTATGACAAACTTTCACGAAGAAGAATGGTTGATTGTCGGCGATAATTGTTTCATGCAACATTGAATAAATGTACGGTGTGTAATCGCAATAATGGAGTGAACACTAATGGCATCACTCATTTGACGCCGTGTTACATGTTTCATGAAATGAAACGTGTAACAGGCCGTTCTCAAAGCGTTTGGCTTTTAGTGAAAGCGCTTCCTAAATCGACAAAACCTCGTTAAGCTAATCACGTAATCAAGAAAAATAAATTATTCAGAGGAGTTAGTCATTATGCAAAAACGTGATTTTATCGACACCAACACTTACACCCAGGAAGAAATTCAATACATGATCGATCTTGGAATTAAATTGAAAGCTTCCATCAACGCCGGCTACTACCCACAAGTTTTGAAGAACAAGACCCTTGGGATGATCTTCGAACAATCATCAACCCGGACCCGGACATCCGCTGAAGCAGCTATGACCGAACTTGGTGGCCATGCCCAATACTTGGCACCTGGTCAAATCCAATTGGGTGGTCACGAAACTATCGAAGACACATCTCACGTGTTAGGAAACATCGTGGACATCATCGGTGCCCGTGTTGAACGTCATAAGACGGTTGCCGAAGTTGGTAAGTTTGCACAAGTTCCCGTTGTTAACTTCATGAGTGACTACAACCACCCAACCCAAGAATTAGGGGACATCATCACCATGAGCGAACACTTACCAGCTGGTAAGAAGTTGAGCGATTGTAAGATTGTCTTTGTTGGGGACGCTACTCAAGTGTGTGTTTCAACCATGTTTATGGCAACAAAGATGGGCATGGACTTTGTTCAATTTGGACCAAAGGGCTTCCAAATCAAGCCTGAAGAACTGGAAATTGGTAAGAAGAATGCCGAAGTTTCTGGTGGTTCTGTTCTGATTACTGAGGACGCTGACGAAGCCATGAAGGATGCCGACTTCATTTACACTGACGTTTGGTACGGCTTGTACGAATCCGAATTACCAAAGGACGAACGGATGCACATCTTCTTCCCTAAGTACCAAGTAAACGCTGACTTAGTTGCCAAAGCCTCAAAGGACGTTAAGTTCCTACACTGTCTGCCAGCAACCCGTGGTGAAGAAGTCACTGACGAAGTGATCGACGCTGACTACTCACTTGCTTGGGAAGAAGCCGGCAACCGGAAGACTGCCATGCGTGCCATCTTCACTTACTTGTTGAACCCACTGATGAAGCATGCTTCTAAGGAAGATGCTGAAAAGTTCCAGAGTGAAATTGACGGCATGCTTGCTCACCAAGTTAACGAACAAGCATAGTTTACTTGCCTAGTGCCGTAGGGGTGGCAACGAAAGGAACGCACGATGAATACAAACAAGAAAAAATTCCGGCTTTTTGATGCCGTACTGATGGCCGTTGTGGTCGTGTTGGTGGTTGAATCCGCCGCACCGGCTGCCGCCATTGGACCATCACAATTCTTTTGGTGGATCTTCCTTCTGATTCTCTTCTTCATCCCGTATGGGTTGATCTCGTCAGAATTAGGAACGACCTACGTTGGCGATGGTGGTTTGTATGACTGGGTCAAACAAGCATTTGGTCGCCGATGGGGCGGTCGGTTAGCCTGGTTATATTGGCTGAACTACCCGTTGTGGATGGCGAGTTTGGCGGTGTTGTTCGTCGAGGTGGCCGCCCAAATCTTCGGTCTGCATTTAAACGTCTTCTGGCAGATCATCATTCAACTGGGGTTTGTCTGGACGGTGGTAACACTAGGAAACAAGCCAGTTAGTGAGAGCAAATGGATCATGAACCTCGCCGCGTTTGCCAAAATCTTTACGATTCTGGCCTTGGGGATCATGGGCATCTACTTTGCAGTGACAAAGGGGGGTGCCAACAACTTCAGTGGGACAAACTTACTCCCGAAGTTGAACCTGTCTAGTCTAAGCAATCTGTCCGTCATTATCTTTAACTTCTTAGGGTTTGAGGTCGTTGCCACCATGGCTGACGACATGGACAACCCGAAGAAACAAATTCCCCAAGCCATCATTTATGGTGGGATTCTGATCGCTTTCTTCTATCTATTAGCAGCCTTTGGGATGGGTGCCGCCATTCCAACAAACAAGCTGTCTGCTTCATCTGGTTTGATTGATAGTTTCGTTCTGATGATTGGCCACATGAACTGGTTTGTTATCATCATTGGAATCATGTTCCTCTACATCTTGGCGTCCGAAATGATTTCATGGGCGCTCGGGGTCAATTACGTCGCAAATTATGCGGCCAAAGACCATTCCTTGCCCGCCATTTTTGGGAAGGAAGACGCAAAGGGAATGCCCGTTGGGACGGGTTATCTAAACGGCATCGTGGCCTCTGTTTTGGTCATTGCCTCACCATTTATTCCTAATCAAAACATTTTCTGGGCTTTCTTCGCCCTAAACGTGGTTGCCTTACTGCTGTCTTACACGATGATGTTCCCAGCATTCTGGAAATTACGGAAGAGTGACCCTGCCCGTGAACGGCCGTTTAAGGTTCCTGGTGGTAAAGTGATGATCAACATCATGACCTGGGTGCCTGAAGTGTTCCTGATTGCCACAATTCTCTTATCAATTCTGCCGTTAAACGGGTCTAGCGATGAACTTAGCAATAAACTCCCAATCTTAATTGGCACAATTGTTGCGGTGGTTATCGGTGAAATCGTGGTCCGGGTTGCTGAACATAAAGAAGATCAAGCAATGGTAAAACCAACGAGTAACGGAAAGGAACATGTTGAATAATGAAAACTTTAACAAGTACACCTAAACAAGATGGTTACCGGATGCCCGGTGAATTTGAAGAACACACGGGTGTGTACATTATCTGGCCAGAACGGACGGATAACTGGCGCAACGGGGCCAAACCCGCCCAGCACATGTTTGTGAAGGTTGCCGAAGCCATTTCTCAATTTGAACACGTCACGGTTGGGGTCAATGACGACCAGTACGAAAACGCCCGGACCATGCTGCCTGATCAGGTGGAAGTTGTGGAAATTTCCAGTGATGATTCATGGGTTCGTGACTGTGGTGCAACGTTTGTGAAGGACGACAAAGGTGGCTTGCGGGCCGTTGACTGGACGTTCAATGCTTGGGGCGGCCTGGTTGATGGGTTGTACTTCCCATGGGATAAAGATGACCGCGTGGCCCAAAAGATGGCTGAACAAGAGCGCGTTGACCGGTACCGTTTGGATGACTTTATCCTTGAAGGTGGCTCGATTCACGTTGATGGGGAAGGTACCCTGATCACAACCGAAGAATGTTTACTTTCGAAGGGTCGCAACGCTCAATTATCAAAAGAACAAATCGAAGAAGTCCTGAAAGAACACTTGAACCTGGAAAAGGTCATCTGGTTGAAGAACGGGATTTATAACGATGAAACTAACGGTCACGTGGACAACATTGCTAACTTTGTTCGTCCTGGTGTGGTTGCCTTAGCCTGGACCGATGATGAAAACGACCCTCAATACAAGATTTCAAAGGAAAACTTGGACATCCTTGAAAACGCAACGGATGCAAAGGGTCGTAAAATCAAGGTTGTGAAGTTGGCTGTGCCAAAGCCTGTTCTCATCACGCAAGCGGAAAGTGAAGGGGTTGACGCCGTTGACGGAACGTTACCGCGTCAAGCCGGCGACCGGTTGGCTGCCAGCTACGTGAACTACTACACGGCTAACGGCGGGATCGTGTTCCCAACGTTTGGTGACCCAGCGGATGAAAATGCCCAAAAGGTTCTGGAAGAACTCTATCCTGACCGCAAAGTTGTCGGGGTTCCCGCTCGTGAAATCCTCCTCGGTGGTGGGAACGTGCACTGCATTACGCAACAAATTCCAAAGGCATAGGTGACGGCAATGGCAGGTAGAAAAATCGTGGTTGCTCTGGGCGGAAACGCCATCTTAACGGATGACGCCAGCGCACAGGCCCAACAAGAAGCACTTCGGAAAACGGCAGCGGCCCTCGTTCATTTTGTGGCACAGGGTGATCAACTGGTCGTTTCCCACGGGAATGGTCCGCAAGTCGGGAACCTGTTACTCCAACAGGCGGCCGGTGCGACGGCAACTAACCCCGCAATGCCCATTGATACTGCGGTCGCAATGACCCAGGGGAGCATTGGTTACTGGCTACAAAACGCATTAAATGAAGCGTTGACTGAACAGGGGTTAAGCCAATCTGTTGCAACGGTGGTCACCCAGGTGGAAGTCTCACCAACTGATCCCGCTTTTACGGATCCGTCAAAGCCAATCGGTCCGTTTTACACGGCTGATGAAATTGCGGATCAGCGAGCTGCGCACCCAGACTTTACGTTTGTTGAGGATGCTGGTCGTGGGTTCCGGCGGGTCGTGCCCTCACCGAAGCCAATCAACGTGGTGGAAGCCGACGTTGTGAACCATTTGGTTGATGACGGCATCATTCCCATCAGCGTTGGTGGCGGTGGGGTGCCCGTTGTGAAGGACGGTAACCGTTATGTGGGTCGTGAAGCCGTTATTGATAAGGACTTTGCGTCTGAAAAGCTGGCTGAGTTGATTGACGCAGACCTGCTGATCGTGTTGACAGCGGTCGATAACGTGTATGTCAACTTCAATAAGCCTGACCAAAAAGCACTCACGGATGTTACGGTGAGTGAACTGGAAGCCTACATTGAAGAAGGTCAGTTTGCCCGCGGGTCCATGTTGCCAAAGATTCAGGCAGCCAATGACTTTGTGGCGCACAGTGCGAACGGAAAAGCTGTGATCACATCCTTGGATAACGTGGAAGCCTTTTTGACAGACGGTTCCGGGACCATCATTAGTAAATAGTTTGTAAAAGAGTTGAGGATGCAATCCGTAATGGCGGTGGTGACACAGTTAAGCCATGGTCATGGGATTGTTGAATCAACTCTTTTTTTATGGGCAGTTGTCCAGTATGCTTAATTTATCAGGAAAGTTCAGGAGGGTTCTTATGAAGAACGTGATGAAAACGACTGCCAGACGGATGGTGGCCGAGTTCGAGCGCCAGGCAGATGCGTACATGATTTGGCCGGAACGACCAGACAACTGGCGTAACGGTGGGAAGCCCGCTCAAGCAGCCTTTGCACGGTTGGCAAGCTTGATTAATGAAGTTGAACCGGTAACAATGTTGGTTTCGAACAAACAGTACCTTAACGCCCGAAAGTGGTTACCAAAAGGGGTCCGGGTGGTGGAAATGAGCGCTGACGATGCGTTTGTTAAGGACACTGGGCCCGTGTACGTCGATGAAAACGGGCGGTTGGCCGCAACGGACTTCGGGTTTAATGCATGGGGCGGCTTGCTGGATGGCTTGTACTTTCCGTGGGCAAATGATCAATTGTTGGGACAAAAGCTGGCGGAGTTAAACCGGGTGCCGTACACCGTGAACCATGAGTTAATTATCGAAGGGTGTGCCATCATGACAGACGGTCAAGGCACGCTGATCACGACGGAGGATGTGTTGTTATCAGAAGGCCGGAATCCTGGCTTCACCAAGGCAGAAGTTGAATTTGGGTTAAAACAGGAGTTGGGGATCAGCACCGTTATCTGGTTGAAACACGGTTACTTTCTGGATGAAACCAACGGGGACATTGATAACATGCTGAACTACATTCGGCCAGGCGAAGTGGTGTTGACCTGGACGGAGGATGAGGCCGATCCCATGTACAGCATTGTTCGAGAAGCGGAGACAACCCTGTTAGCCGCTCGTGATGCACAGGGGCGGAAACTGGTCATTCATCACCTGACCATGCCAGCTGCTCAACACGTGACACAAGTAGAAAGTCAGGGGATTGATCCAATTAACGGATTGTTACCACGGTTAGCGGGACAACGGCTCTTTGCCAGTTACGTCAACTTTGTGACGGTCAATGACATGATCATCGTGCCCGAATTTGACGATGAACAGGACGCGATCGCCAAGGCCACATTGGCCGAGTGTTTTCCGGACCGGCGCGTTGTTGGGTTTGATGCACGGGAAATGATCTTAGGTGGTGGCAACATTCATACAGTGGTGCACACGCGGCCAGATGCCGCAGCGTTTGGGGGTTAAATACATGAATTTCTTTGAAATTGCGAGTGCGCATTTGAAAAGCCTCACCGATAATGAACGGAAACTCTTTGATTACATCGTGAAAAATATGAACGATGTAAAGGGGATGTCGATCCGTGAAGTCTCAGCCAAGTGCTTTGTCTCCACGGCCACCTTTTTGCGGTTCGTTCGTAAAATTGGCTTTTCTGGTTACAGTGAACTCATCACCGTACTGAAATTCACCACGCGCGATGCCGTCATGACTCAAACCGCGCATCCTGAAACGCAGTTTGTTGTGCCACAAAAGAACTACCGTGAAGAATACCTAAAAAACATCGAGGAAACCGTTCACGTCTTGCGGCCAGAACTGCTGCACCAAATCACCGCAAAGATGAACACCATGCATACACTGTTCATCTTTGCGACCGGTATTAGTAAAGGGGCAGCCCATTACATTGCGGATCAATACCGGCTGGCCGGATTTAACGTGGTCTTTCCATCGGATCGCTTATACAGAAAGGCGGCCATTGGGCACATTGAACCTGAAGACCTTGTGTTAATCATTGATTACAGCGGTGAAGAACCAGAGTTCATCAGCCTCATTCAGCAATTAACGGATCACCGACCGTTACATCCCATGATTATGTCCATCACAGGTGCAGATAATAACGCGATTCAGAACCTTAGTGATGCCAACCTATACACCTTTGTTGATGAGGTTACTGGTCCGCAAGGGGCAACCATCACTTCACGCGTGAGTGCAGTGGTCCTAATGGAATTAGTTTTGTACCAATGGTTGGAGGATCAAGGAATATAAGTGGTCTAAATAGATAAGTAAAATATTTGTGCTATTTTTTTACTGGAAGCTGACTTATTATAAAGAAAAGGTAAAAGAGTATAGATTTTAAAATCGATGACTGAGGTTAAAATAATGCCTAAAAAAACAACGATTACTGATATTGCAGAAGCAGCTGGAATTTCTGTAACTACTGTGTCACAAATTTTGAATGGAAAAGGTGATAGATTTAGTGCAGTCACCCGCCAAAAGGTCTTAGGGTTGCAAAAAAAAATGGGCTATCACAATACAAATAGCGATCAACCATTTGAGGCTAAAATTACGATTGGAATGATTGTCCCTGATTTGGATAGTCCGTATTATCGTGAACTGATTCAGGGTGTTCAATTAGGAGTGAAAGCGCATTTTGCAGAGCTGTCAGTAGAATTTTCAGATGATTCTAAGGGTA
The DNA here is from genome assembly GCF_045862745.1 of Furfurilactobacillus entadae. Classification (NCBI taxonomy): domain Bacteria; kingdom Bacillati; phylum Bacillota; class Bacilli; order Lactobacillales; family Lactobacillaceae; genus Furfurilactobacillus; species Furfurilactobacillus entadae. Next base: position 93,204 of record NZ_BQXN01000001.1, read on the forward strand.
TCGGATATCACATTAATGAATTTATGGAACGTCCAGTCGATGGGATTATCGTTTGTGGAAACAATATTGATTTGGCCTATGTCCAAACTTTATTGATAAACACAGGGCTACCGACGGCTATTATGGACCCAGAACAAGATTCGGAATCTACTTTTGCAATCGATGAGTTAGAGGCAGGTAGCAAAGCGGCCGAGTATTTATTAGATAACGGTCATCGTAAAATCGCTTTATTAATGAAAAAAGGTAATAGTGAAAGTAAACTCCATAGAATTACAGGTTTTACTAATGGGTTAAAAGAATATCATTTGGATTTAAACCCGTCGCTATTTTTTGAACAACGTGATGAATCAAAAGTGAGTGGGTTCGATGCAGCAAAGCAAGTTATTGATAGTGGTGTGACTGCTGTTTTTGCATTTTCCGATGAATTGGCTGTTGGGTTAAACCGTGGATTACTTGCTCATGGTAAAAGAGTGCCAGAGGATATTTCTATTTTGGGCTTTGATGATATTGAATTAACGAGGTATGTTCAACCTGAGATGTCAACGGTTCACCAACCGCTTGAAGAAATCGGGAAAGCACTTGCGAATGAGCTATTTCAAACTAAAAACTCAACAGAAGGCAATAAAAGACAGTTTAAAGTCGTTCTTAAAAAGAGAGGTAGTATAAAACATATATAAATTTATCAATCTTTAATGCTCTGGGTTTATTTAAAAACTCGGGGCTTTTTATTTGGTAAAAAATGAGTAAAAATTAGAAAACGATGAAAACGCTTACGGCAATGGAATGTCTAGTAACGCCGTGTTAACAAAGCACTCTTCGAATTTTATAAATGTAAAATCTAGGTAAAATAAAAGCGTTTTCAAAAAGCCTTGTTGTCATTCAATGTTTGTTGTAAAAATAAGTTGTAGTAATTTTTACTAGAGGTTTACTTGCACTTATTCTTAGGAGGACGATTAACATGGATCAAATGAAGATAGCGTCTACTGAGCAGGCAATGCAGTATTTTGAAACGGATCGTGAAATTGTTTCAGCGTTAGATACTGATTTTGTTGACTCAGCAGCAGTAGTGGTAATGTCAACGGAAGTTGATGCTATCAATGCAGTTAATGACACCAAGTTTGGTGTTCCTGTATTTGTACTTGCAGATGAAAATGCCACAATTGATGCCGGAATGATGGCAAAGATTTATCATATTTTGGACTTAAATAACAAATATGATCACCAACTATATAATCGTGAAATTGAAGCAGCTGCAGCAAAATATGAAGAAGGCGTGTTACCTCCATTCTTTAAGGAATTAAAATCCTATGTTGGCCGTGGTAATATTCAGTTTGACTGTCCTGGACATCAAGGAGGACAGTATTTCAGAAAGCATCCGGCTGGCCGTCAATTTTATGATTTCTTTGGCGAAAATATCTTCCGCTCAGATATCTGTAACGCTGATGTTAATTTAGGGGATTTACTGATTCATGAAGGCCCTGCAATGGCAGCTGAAAAGCATGCAGCAAAGGTTTTTAATGCGGATAAAACATACTTTGTTATGAATGGAACGACAACCTCAAATAACATTGCGATTACAGCAGCAATTGCTCCTGATGATCTTGTGTTATTTGACCGGAATAACCATAAATCTGTTTACAATGCAGCGTTGGTTAAAGATGGTGGTCGCCCAGTTTACTTAGAAACATCTCGTGACCCTTATGGCTTTATTGGTGGAATTTACTCACGTGACTTTGATGAAGACTATATTCGTAAGCAGGCTGCTAAAGTCGACCCAGAAAAGGCTAAACAAAAACGGCCATTCCGGTTAGCTGTTATTCAATTGGGGACTTACGACGGTACCATTTATAATGCTAAGCAAGTTGTTGAACGAATTGGTCACCTGTGTGATTACATTCTCTTTGACTCCGCCTGGGTTGGTTACGAACAGTTCATTCCAATGATGCGTGATTCATCACCACTGTTGCTAGACTTAGGACCTGAAGATCCTGGTATCTTGGTTACTCAATCAACACATAAACAACAAGCTGGGTTCTCGCAGGCCTCACAAATCCATAAAAAAGATTCTCACATTAAGGGTCAGAAGCGCTATATCGATCATAAACGTTTCAATAACGCATATATGCAATATGCTTCAACATCACCTTTCTATCCATTGTTTGCAACGCTCGACATAAATGCAAAGATGCAAGAAGGAGAAGCCGGAAAGAAGCTTTGGCATGATGCATTGGTTACTTCGGTTAATGCTCGGAAGAGCTTGATGAAGAACGCAACCATGATCCGTCCGTTTGTTCCACCAGTTGTCAATGGGAAGAACTGGGAAGACGCTGACACAGAGAAGATTGTTGAAGATATTGATTACTGGCGTTTTGAAAAGGGTGCTAAGTGGCATGCCTTTGACGGTTATGAAGACAATCAATACTTCGTTGATCCAAACAAGTTCATGTTAACAACACCAGGAATTAACGTTCAGACCGGAGAATATGAAGATTTCGGAATTCCTGCTACGATTTTAGCTAATTATTTACGCGAGCACGGGATTATTCCTGAAAAGAACGATCTTAATTCCATCTTATTCTTAATGACTCCAGCAGAAACGCCAGCTAAGATGGATAACTTAGTTTCTCAAATTGTTAAGTTTGAATCATTAGTGAAGGAAGACGCTCCATTGGAAGACGTTTTACCATCACTTTACGAACAAAACAAAGAACGTTATGCAAATTATACGATTCGTCAACTTTGTCAAGAATTACACGACTTCTACAAGGGTAACAATGCTAAGGAATATCAAAAAGAAATGTTCTTAGCAGATTACTTCCCAGAACAGGCAATGACACCATATGATGCTAACGTTGAATTATTGCACAACAATGCAAAACTAGTCGCATTGAAAGATATTGAAGGTAAAATTGCACTTGAAGGTGCGCTTCCTTACCCACCTGGTATCTTCTGTGTTGTCCCAGGTGAAAAATGGAGTAAAGTTGCCCAGACGTACTTCTTGATTTTGGAAGAAGGAATTAATCGTTTCCCAGGATTTGCACCTGAAATTCAGGGTGTCTATTTCGAAAATGAAAATGGCAAGACAACAGCATACGGTTACACGTATGACGCCGAAAAGAAATAGGACCAGAAAAGCATGGTTAAATAATCATGCTTTTCATTAAATAAGGGAATCGAGGAAACGTCATGGCACAAGAAAAGAAAAAAATGAGTGTGGTTCAATTAACCATCATAACGGCCATTAATATGATGGGTTCTGGGATTATTATGCTCCCAACTAATTTGGCGCAAGTTGGGACGATGTCAATCTTATCCTGGATTGTAACCGCCGGGGGCGCAATGTGTTTAGCCTATGCATTCTCTAGAGCTGGAATGTACACTCGCCACTCTGGTGGGATGGGTGGTTATGCCGAATATTCTTATGGAAAAGCTGGTTCTTTCATGGCCAACTATACGTACGGGGTGTCACTAGTCATTGCCAATGCTGCGATTGCGATTTCAGCGGTTGGGTACTTGGATGTGCTGTTTAAGCTGCACATGTCACCAGTTGAAGTTGCCATTGCTACAATTATCACTCTGTGGTTAGCAACGGTTCTTAACTTTGGTGGTGCACGAATCACTGGCCGGATTAGTACGTTTACGGTTTGGGGCGTGATTATTCCAGTGTTGGTCATTTCGATTGGTGGGTGGTTCTACTTTAGTGGGCATCTATACGCCGCTTCATGGAACCCACACAACATGGGCTTTTTCACTGGGATTAGTCAGTCAATCTCCATTACCTTGTGGGCCTTTCTGGGATTGGAATCTGCTTCTGCAAACATGGATTCCGTTGAAAATCCAAAGAAGAACGTGCCAATTGCTGTGCTTGGTGGGACGATTGGTGCCGCAATTATGTACATTATTTCAACCAACGTTATGCAAGGAATCGTACCAAATGCAAAGTTAGCCGCTTCAAACGCACCATTTGGGGTTGCTTTTAGCCAAATGTTTACGCCAATGGTTGGGAATATTGTTATGGGATTAATGATTATCTCATGTTTTGGGTCCTTACTGGGGTGGCAATTTACAATTGCAGAAGTGTTCCGTAGCTCTGCACATGAAGGATATTTCCCGAAGATTTTTGGTAAGACTATCGGTAATGGAACTCCCCTGGTTGGGATGATCATTATTACATGTTTGCAATCGTTATTGGCCTTAATGACAATTAGTCCATCACTTTCTAAACAATTTACAATCTTAGTTAATTTGGCGGTGGTTACAAATGTTATTCCATACCTGCTATCAATGGGGGCGCTTAAGACAATGCAACTCGACGCAGGAGTTACGGCGTCTGCCCGACGGACGACAAATATTATTGCAACGATTGCATCAATCTACAGTTTGTATGCATTGTACGCAGTCGGTGCTGAAGAACTTGCCTACGGTGCGCTTGTAACCTTTGTGGGCTGGACCTTATATGGCTTTGTATCTCATAAATATGACTTAGAAAAAAATGAAGCCAAGGTGTAGTTAAACGATAGAGAAGAGTGGGTCGATTAGGTTCGATTCATTCTCTTTGTGGTTCAAAGGAGGTGTAAAGTTGGCTGATAAAAAAACACCAGTTCTGACGGTAACGGGCGTACAGACACTTGGAAACCGATGCTTACAGGCAGACTTAGCTGCTTTTAATCACCGCTCTGTTTATGGAGTATCAATTATTACTGGAGTTGTTACCGAGGGTTTAAATCCGTTAGAAGCAGAAATTTTGTTACCAGGAACAGCAATCACTCGACAATTTGGTGAAGTGTTTCGAAATTTCGATATTAAAGCGTGTAAAATTGGCAGCTTGCCCAACTTAGAATCCATTATTGCTGTTGAACGAGCTTGTTCTGATGGTGCTGTTGGCCCGGTTGTCCTTGACCCATTCCTTTTTAATGAAAATCATAAGTTGATATTAGATGAGCAGACGCTTTTGCAGTACGTCAAACGGTTACTGCCGATTACAAGCGTGATTACGCCAAGTGTTGAGGAAGCTGAAGCGTTAGTCGGATTTCCGATTAATTCAGACGAGGATTTGATCCATGCAGCAAATGAATTGCGCGGTTCAGGTGTTCGCAATGTCTTTATTACGGGAGAACATAAATCGGAAAATCCTCAGGTGATTCATGATTATGTGTTGCTTCAAAATGGCGACGACTTCTGGTTAACAGGCGAGTACATTAAAGATGTTACAAATGTTGGTGCCGGGGATACATTGTCTGCGCTTGTTGCGGCTGGTTTGGCGAAGAATGATAATGTTGAAATGGCATTACGAGATGCTAAAGAGTTCGTAACAGTAGCATTAAAATCAGCTGTTCAAGTTAGTAAAGCAGTTAAAGCACTTAGTTATTGAAGAGGATATTCAGTGCTCAAATAGCGTCCAGCGTTTGTCAGATATAGTCTGACAAACGCTGGACTTTATTTGTCTTTGGTAAGCCGTTATTTGACGCGCAAAATTGATTAATATTTATTTTTAATAATATTTTTGAATAATAGCATGTATACAAGCATATAGCGCACATGTGTTATCATTCACAATCGTGTGCTACAATTTATTTGAACAACATTGATGTTAAGGAGGAGGGGTTATGGAAATTTCAGCATTTAAGCCAATTATTAACGATGAGACAGAAGTGACATTACCGCAGATTGGCGCCATTAAAGTAACAACACGTAAACTTGGAAGTGACTTTTATCAATTTGACATTGTAACATCTGACGATAAGGTCCAAGTGGTTGAAAAGGTGATCAACGATCATTGCATGCTCCATATCCACGAAATTCCTGTTATCGCAGCATTTTCAGATTAGGGAGGGTGAATAATGGAGAAGGTAACCATTCAAGTTGGCGATTACACCTGTATAGGGACAGTTGCTGGCAACGGCATTGAAGTCATTGATCATCGCTATGCCATTAGTGAAGCCGCTTATGATGAAATTCTTCATAATGCTGGACCAACGATTGATGTTGATGGGCGGACCTATGAACTATGGAGTCTGAGTAGTTTGGACATCCGTTATCCCGGTATGCCAGCGTTCTTCATTAATGTCTTAAAGCAATCCTGATGTTTCTGCTAGTGCAATTATTTTTATATTCGGATCCAACAAAAGGCCATGTTCATGCGAACATGGCCTTTTGTTGATGGCACATAAAACCCCCGTCTTCGGTAAAGGACGGGGGTTCAGGGTTAATGTTTGTAATGTGTGCGTTTCTTAAAATGGAAGTAGCCGATTCCAGATAGGAGCGTCATCCCAAGTAGCATGAGCATTTCAGCAAAGCCTGCTGAGCGCTCGACTGTTTGACCAGTACTTGGTAATTCAGCGTGTTTTGCGGCTAATGTTCCGGTACCAGAGTTACTGCTAGAAGAGTTACTCTGTGCAGGAGCGACCGTAGTTGTTGATTGACTTGAACTGGTGGCATTACTGACAGTGGATGACTGAGTGTTACTATTAACGCTCGATTGATCGGCGTTTGTTGTTGAACTCATTGATGAAGAGCTGCTTGAACCGTTCGATCCAGGGGTCGAGCTCGTTGACGAGGAACTACCACTGTTGGAAGACGAACTTGAGCTAGAACCTGAACTACTTGACGAGCTGCCGGATCCGCTTGAACTTGATGAGGACACCGGATCGTAGTTGACAGTAACAACGTTTGCACCAACGCCATCTTTGCTAACAACGTATGATGTCGGTTGGTTTGCAACAACGGTGTAGCCCTCAAATATTGGTTGGTCAATGGTGATGGTCCGGCTAAACTTCGTTGCGACCGTCTTTGTATCAAGTGTTTTACCATCGGTAGAAACATACTTGATTGTGACCGTTTCATCGTTTGGAATTAACACGCTATTGAACGTGGTGGTTAGGCCGAGTTCGTCTTCTGTGACAATACTTGGATTTTGGTTGTTCAATGCGAGGAATCCATTGACTGAATCGACATTAAGTGAGGAAAAAATATCGGCGTAGAATTGTGTATCATCGCCAGGGAACTTAACGAAGGAGTTAACGGGATCGATGGTGTACCCCGTGTAGTCCATTAACGGCAAAATGGTCTTGTCACCAAGCTGAAAGTTAGTGACGACCGGCTCTGGTGTCTTTCCCTCAGAATCTGAATTTGACCAAGAGTAGATAAATGTTTCAACAGTTGGGTCTGCCCGAGCGGGTGAAGCCACGGTTGAGAAAACTAACAGTGCTAAAAACATGGTCAGGGTAACTGCGAGTAGCGGCTTGAATGTTTTCATATCCTTTCCCTCTCCTAAGAAGTATTTGTATAACAACGAAACGATAAATTAAAAGTTATCTTGATGATTAATTAAGTATACATGATGGAAAATGGGTTCACAAAAGTTCCTCCTCGTAAACGTGTCTATTTATGGAAAAAGTTAAGGCTGTTGATAAAACGGTATCAATAAAAGCTAATTCTAGCTGTGATGGGAGAAATGGTGAGGGTTAATGCAAATGGTTCAGACAATAGAATATTTTAAGGAGTTAACTTATTTCTAATGTTACCAAAACTTTTTATTTGACGTGCAAGTGAAGGTGTCTATAATATTCATTGTGCAAAACGTTTTGTGCCAGGTTGTTCATTATGTCAAACGAATATCGGAGAGGATTAGAACATGTCAAAGAAGATTGTTTTGGAACCTGCTGCTCAGGAAGTTAGTAATGATAGTAAAGCGCACCCAAGAATTTATGAACTGGTGCCCACTAAGGGGCGTGAAGTCCTGGAACAGGCCCAGTCAACCGACGTTGAAAAGGCGCCCGCTACTGATGATGTCGTCGAGATTTCGACAGGGGAATGGGGCACGATCAACGTGCACTTCATCCGCCCAGTCGGTAATGAAGACACGTTGCCCGTTATTTTTTACATCCACGGTGCCGGTTGGGTCTTTGGGAGTGAACATACACATGACAAATTAGTCCGTGAGTTGGCTGCGCGGACACAGGCTGTGGTCGTCGTCCCAGAGTACACTCGGTCACCAGAAGCGAAGTACCCAACGGCCATTGAGCAGAACTACGCCGTTTTGCAACAGTTGCCAGACTTTGCGGCAGCTCATCGGTTTAATGTTGATCAACTCACGGTCGCTGGGGACTCTGTCGGAGGGAACATGGCCATTGTCATGACCCTCATGACAAAGAAGTGCCAAGGGTTGCCAATTCAACAACAATTGTTGTATTACCCCGTAACGGACGCCAACTTTGAGACCGAATCATACATCCAATTTGCAGATGGTTATTACTTAACGAAGGCGGGGATGGAATGGTTCTGGAATCAGTACACAAACGTTCCGGCCGAGCGCGCAGAGATCACAGCTTCACCATTGCGGGCAACCCTTGATGACCTGAAGGGGTTACCAGCAGCGATGATTTTAAACGGTGAAGCGGATGTACTCCGTGATGAAGGGGAAGCCTACGCAAATAAATTACGTGAGGCCGGTGTTCCCGTCACACAAGTACAGTTCCAAGGCATGATTCATGACTTCGTGATGTTAAACTCACTTGATCAAACGCACGCTACCCGTGCTGCGATGGACCTTTCAACGACCTGGCTCAACGAAAGAAATCACGCGTAAGATCAAAATGACATTTAACCAGAATTTTTCCTAATCACACGCCATTTTGATGACCGCTAAACGCCGCCAGTATCGTGTTTAGGCACATCTGTATGTGTGTGCATGATTGAGCGATATACTTACCCATGCAAAACATTAACTTTGGAGGCGTTCGTTATGGATATACAGAAGTTCCGTGTGATTTTGGATGATGTCATTGAAACCGTGGTCCCAGACGTGGGGCCAATTCGGGTGATCACCCGTAAACTTGGCAGTGAGTATTATCAATTTGATATTACGACAACCGAGGATCGCTTTAGTGCCGTGGAACAGATCGAAAATAATCAGTGCATTTTGCACATTAATAACGTCCCAGTGTTAGCAGCATTTGTAGATTAAGGTGAAGATTGAAAGACGGTTGGCCATGACGGCTGACCGTCTTTTTGTGTTGGTTGATAAAATGCGGATGAAAAGTCGGAATGATATCACGTTGAATCTTTGAATCGAGATAGGGATGAAATGTTATATCGCGCCCATTTTGAATGATTATGGGTCATGGTTTTACATCCGGGATGCCATGTAGATGATATACTAGTTCTTAAGGAACCTACCATAGGAGCAATGGCAAGTTTTGGCCATTTTGTTCTCTACAATTGGGTCGCTCAATAATATTCCCTAGGATGGCTCACGATGAATCGACACCTAACCCTCAAAAGAATCTTGATCATGGTCTTTCTGATCAACACGATCTATAGCCTGATGTGGCCGCTCAGTACGCTGTACCTGACGGCAGAGTTTGGCCGCTCGTTGACACAAATCGGGCTAGTGCTACTGGGTTATTCCGCAGCCAACGCGCTAGGTAGCATGGCGGCGGGCGCCTCGTTTGACCGAGCAAATCCGTGGTGGGTGGTGATGAGTGGTCTGTGTGGCCTAGCTACGGTGGGGCTTATCGGCCTTTTGTGGCACAGTCTCGTTGGATTCACCGTTTTCCTAATTTGTTTTGGCTGGGCAACTGGTTGGGCACTGACGACTCAGTACGCACTGGTCAGTTATCTAAACGCCGGTCGGGATGCACGCCATGATTTCAACGTGCTGTACCTGTGGATCAACCTCGGCCTCGTGGTGGGGACAGGAAGTCTTGGTTTATTGTATCGGGGCCACGGGGTCACCATGGTGATGGTGGTCATCATTGGCCTTGCGGTGGCTGCTGCATTGGTGGGTGGCCGCTTGCCTCGACGGTTGCCGCGCTTAGCAGCAACTGTCACAGATGACGCACACAACCAAGCAACCACAGCGCCATCCGCGCAACAAGTTTCTGTCGCCCGGCCAGTTGGCCAGCTATTTATTGCCTTGCTGATCGTCTGGCTGGCGTACTCCCAGTGGATGACCAATTTGTCGGTCTATGTGGTTCACTCCGGATTCACGGCCGGCTTTTATAGTCGACTGTGGGTGATTAACGGCATTGGAATCGTTCTTGTGCAGATGACGTTATTACGTCATCCCCACGTGTTTCGGCATGTGATGACACAAGCGCGCTGGGGTGTTTTATGCCTGGCCGGGTCGTTTGCCCTTTTGTTAATGGGGCATGAAGCAGTCATTTTCATTGTGGCGATGTGCTGTTTAACACTGGGCGAAGCGCTGTTTGTGCCGGTAATTCCGGTGTTGGTGGATGAACGGACATCCGTGGCCATGAAGGGGCGCAACCAAGGGTTGATCAATGTCTTTTCCTCGTTGGGAAAAGCGGTTGGCCCACTTATTGGCGGGGCATTCATTGAGGTTGCCGGCTATCCGCACGTCTTTTTTGGGGCGGTGGTACTACTATTGATTGCTGAGGGTACATTGTGGTGGCAACGCCGTCATCACGGGATTAAAGGATAAATGATTGAACGCCAAAAGCGCCAACAGGTTTCATCGAGAGGATGAGCCTGTTGACGTTTTTAGTTTGATTAGGATTACTTGGTTAAGAGGTCAATGGCGTAGTGAATTTCAGCGTCTGTGCATTTTTTGAAAATCTCCGGTTATCCTGAGAAATTTCTTCTATAATAGAAACTATTATAGTGGCTTTGAAATGGGAGTGAACGACTAGTGGCAACAATCACGACACAATTGCAGATAAACGCAAAGCACCACCAACGGTTTGTCCTGAGTGGGGAAGACGGTCAGGTTCTTGGGTGCGTTGAAACCCACGGGCTAATCGGGACGTGGAACATGTTTTTGGGGTGGCTGGTGTCACTGCCAATTCATGACGAAATGCAGGTCATGGAGAATCATTTACTGGTCGAATCAAAAGTGCGCTGGTTGGGCGCGAAGTACCGGATTTCGGTCAATCATCAGCCAGTTGCGGTGGTGGTGACGCATAATTTTCGGGCCGGGTATCTGATTAACATTAAGAATGAATATTATCAATTAACGACAGGCCCTGGGGAAACGTCCTTTACCATTACTGCACCGGGCGTAACGCAGCCGTTATTGGCCCTGCGGCAATTACCGGGAACTGATGATCGATTTGTGATGACGGTCGGGCCAACGTTAGGCCTGTTAACTGGCACTGGGTTGGCTATGGCAATTCTGGCAGGTCACGGGAAATAGCTTTTACTGACAATTAGAAGAACAAAAAACCGGGCGCAATGGATAATTATTACATCCACTGCGTCCGGTTTTTATTGGCGCTTTGTTTATTGAGCTGTGTATCCGCCGTCAACGACAAATTCTGAGCCAGTTGCAAATTTCGATTCATCTGAAGCAAGGTAAACACAAATGTTGGCAATATCATCAGGTTCACCGATGTGGCCAACTGGCGTTAACTTCGCTTGCGCTTCTTCCATACCAGGGTGCGCATCAACCAATGGGGTCTTGATGTAACCAGGGTGGACCGTGTTAACACGAACACCGTAGTTTTGTTGAGCGGCGTACAATGCGGCTGACTTACTGAACAGCCGAACGCCACCCTTTGAGGCATTATAAGCGGCCAGTTGAGGATCACCAATGAAGCCTTCGATGGAAGACATGTTGATGATGGAACCACCGTGATCCTTCATGGCGATCATGCCGTACTTTGTCCCGTAAAAGACACCATCGAGGTTGATCCCCATTAATTGGTGCCATTCTTCGGCAGTTGTGTGTTCAACATCTTTTGCGATGGCGATTCCGGCGTTGTTGACGATGACGTCAAGTTTGCCAAAGACGGCCACCGTTTCGTCAATGACCTGTTTAAACCGTGCTTCGTCTGCTGCATCTTGTTGTAAATAGATGGCGTTATCGCCACCATTCAGGCCGGCAAGCGCTGCTTGACCATCCGCGTCATTGCGTGAGGTAATCACCACTTTTGCGCCTTCACGCAAGAAAGCGGCGGCACACGCGAGCCCAATACCCTTTGTCCCACCGGTGATGATTGCGACTTTATCCGTTAACCGTGCTGACATGAATAAATCCTCCTCAATTGTAAGTGATTAGTGTAACCGCTTTTATTATCGCAGATTTATGCTGAGAATGGGAATGAATTCACAAAAAATAAATTTTAAATTTGTCTTGCTTACTTTTCATAAGTAGGGTAAAGTATTCTCATCGATATACATAACCCGCTCTCGAACGAGAGCAAGTAACGGAGGAACAGGAATATGAAGACAGATTTATTGGATTTGATGAAGCAACGGCGTTCAGTTTACAACTTGGGGAAGGACGTTAAGTTATCTCAAGATGAACTGACAACGATCGTACAGGACATTGTGAAGGAAGCCCCATCTGCCTTTAACAGCCAAACAACCCGTGTCGTTTTCGCTTATGGTGAATCACATAACAAGGTTTGGCAAATTGTTGAAGACACCTTGGAAAAGATCGTACCAGCAGATCAATTTGAAGGTACAAAGGCAAAGATTGAAAACTCATTTAAGGCCGGTTACGGCACGCTGTTATGGTTCACAGAAATGGACACAGTTGCTAACCTGGCCGAACAGTACCCAGCGATTGGCGAAAGCTTTGGTGACTGGTCTGAACAACACGTTGGGAACGCCCAATTTGCAGTGTGGACTGCCTTGGCTGAAAATGGTGTTGGGGCCTCAATCCAGCATTACAACCCATTGATTGATGACGCCATCAAGGAAGCCTTTAACATCCCAGCTAGTTGGCGGTTGCGTAGTGAAATGCCATTTGGTTCAGTTGAAACCATGCCTGAAGACAAGGATTACATGGCAACGGACGACCGTTTCAAGATTTTTAACTAATGTAAAAGGGAGCAATCGACGATTGGGTCGGTTGCTTCTTTGCGTTATAAACCAAACGTTAGTGCTGAAATCAGTAAATTGGTCTATTTTTTTAAGCGGGATGATTAGCACAGTCGCTAAATAGTTTTGTTGCTGAAATTAATTGGTTAAGAACCGCTTTAATAAACCATTGCAAACAATTTAATTTTGTAATATGTCATTTTGGTCTATAAAAATTCTGGTGAAATCGGTATAATAATAGTAATTAAATGACAATGTTGGGGGGAATCGATCATGCGAACATTGTTGATTGTAGCTGATGACCAGACGAACGTGCATCAATTAGTGGACCGACTCCAGAAATTTGGGAGCGGGTTCCGGTTCCGTTTGGCAACCGCTGATCCACGGGTTGCACGAAGCTGGCGGCAAAAGGGCCTTGAGGTCATGATTGGTGACCCAACGGACTTGCTATTTGTGGCCCAAGCACTGGTTGATGTCGAGATGTGGTATTTGGCTGTTTCAGACCACGTGAGTCGCAGCTGGTTAAAGGCGGCGTTATGGGTCCAAGCCCACTTCAACCGCCCGTTACAACGACTTGTCATTGCGGCAGTTCCGTTTGCACCGGCACTAACACAACAACTCCGTCAAAATGGCCTTCAGTTTACGTTTTTATATGAAGTTCAGTCGTTACCGTCAGGCGCGCTGATCGAAATTGCGGATGAACAGCGGCGGGTCGCCCGGCAGACAATGAGTGTTGCCGAACAGATTGACTTAGTGGCGACGTTATTGATCAGACCAGTGGTTGCAACGACCCTGGAAATCGCAAATTAATTTGTTTATAAACGAAAATCGGCGCCACCCCACTAACTGCTGTGGGGTGACGCCGATTATTTAATTGTTGATTAATTATTGATCCGGGCAAACTGTAAGCTCAGTAAGCTGTTTGCTAAGGACCGATCGAACCGAGTGTTTTCAGGCCGGACGGTTTGAGGTACAAGGACAGCCCGATCTTGCTTAACGGCTGGCTTTGATGTAAATAGCCGGCGTAATTTTGTTGTGATGAGATTGCGGTGTTCTTCGGTTTCCATAACAGGTCCCTCCATTGAAAATAAAATTACTCCTTATAAATACCATCTTTTAACCGTATGGTCAATCAATAGCATTGCGAAAAGTCAAAATAGGTCAAAAATTTATAAATTGAGTGATTCATCTGAGTTGATTATCCTCAATTTGGTTGGGCATGTCGACCATTTTGCTCTGACATGGGCAGCTATGCTCAATGGGAAAGCTCTCTGAGGTCACAAGTTGGTGGCTAAACCAACCAGAACCTAATAATAGTAGTGATACACAAATCTGTTTAAACATGGAGCCTCCTGGCAAAAAAAGACGGCCGCCAACAGTAAGTGTCGGCGGCCGTCAGTAGGTTGATGTTAGTGTGCTGTGGTGGCAGGGGCGGGTTCCTCATCGAAAATGGGGGTGGTGACAGTTTCACTATAGTGTGCGCCAACGGCCTTTGCGTATAGCAACTGACCGTTTTTATCCACGATGATGCCGGCTGCAATCATGTTTGCCATGGCCGTCTTGACGACCTCTGGGGTCAACGATTCGTTAACGGTCCGCAACTTGAGCCGGGCTGTCTTACCGGTTGCTGTTTTAAATTTCAAGTTAAGCTCTTTCATGTGGGTGCTCCTCCTTTTATGTGAACGAAAGCGGTTAGTCAGTCAACGTTTGCTTGGATAAAATGGTGGTGTCCGTGACCTGGTCATTTGACAGTGACGCGATGGCCTGACCAAATTGACGTAACTGAGCATCCGTTGCCGATTGGCTAACGCCAGCGTAGCTCCGTTTCAGTGGTGCAGGGTGGCTATCGCCGGTTAGTTCGAATTGGACGGTGCTTTTAAGCCATTTTTGAGCCATGAGAAGTCTCCTTTGCCTTGTGGGTGAGTGGGTGATGGATTGCAAGTGTGGCCACGCTTACAGTAATAGTAACGATTGAACCACGTCAAAGTGTAAACATAAAAAACACGACGCCTAAAGTAACTGGCGTCGTGTCTGATCAAAACGTTTATTGTTCGAGTCCTGCTTCGTATTGTTGTTGTAGCATGGTGATTGCCCGTGGCTCAACTTTTGGACTCACGTAGGGCTTGAGGGCCAACCGTCGCACCATGGGGTCGTTATCGCCGTACTGAAGGTCAAAGAGAACATGAACGCTGTTTGGTTCACCATGGTCGTTACTGTCGGCATAATTAAATGAAGCCCCGTTGACGAGGGCATTTCGTTCCGCCAGTGGGAGGGCCCGCACGTAAGCCGGGACGTCATTCACATTAGCAATCGTGGCCAACGGAACCGTTAAAAACGTTGGGACGGGAATTGTCGTAATGATGAACTCACTATGAAAATTGATGACCCGTTTAAAATTAGCCATTGGCAGTGCGGGGAGGACCCCGCGGACTAAAGTTTCTGGTTGCTTGTTGTGTAATCGTGACGAACTGGCCGTTGTGGCGGCTTGACCATGACGACGAGCGTCGCGGTCAAAGGCCATCAGGGCGCCGAGATCGGTTGTTTCGTCTTTGCCAAAGTGTTGGCGGATGAAGGCAACGTTATGATTATCAATGACGTAGCGCAACTGGTGGGTCATGCGGACATTTGCATCGTCTTGGGCCAGTCCTGATGGATATGCGGCCCGGACTGTTTGGGCCAGGGCGTGCCAAAACGGATCATTTGGGGCAAGGTCATCGGCAAACGGATTATCACTGATCAGATCACCGGTCGTCGTGCTCAAATGGGCGCCAAGCCCCGTGAACAACCGGTTTAATTTATCGCTGGCAGGGAGCGTGCTGGCCGTAAACAGGGTTTTAAAGAGCACCCCGCCAGCGGTTCGACTGCTTGTCTGCCAGTCACTGAACCCTGTGACAACGTTTGCGTCGTTGACGGTGGTTGCAATTCGTTTGGCAAGTGCCGTGAGGGCGGCTTCATCCCATCGCTGGTGATCGGCTAATTGAGTGAGCAAGTCGAAGGTTCCGTTGACATACTGTGGCATGGCGTCACCGGAAAGACTGGTGGGCGGTTGAATGAGTGAAACTAAAGTTTTGTGTTGAACCATAGGAAAGTCCTCCGTTTTAGCGTAAGGTTAACATATAATCGTGGGTGACGGAAAATAAACGCTGACAATGGTTGACATTTTGAAAGAACACTATAAAATAGTAAGTAAATTAATGGAGGGCACAACAATGACACCAATGGAAAATTTAAGTAATGCAGAATTGGCTGCGGCCATTAAACAACCCGGGAAGAAAATGCTATTCTTTACCGCAACATGGTGCCCGGACTGTGCTTTTATCAAGCCAGTAATGCCAGATATTGAAAGTAAATATGATCAGTACCAATGGTTACACGTTGACCGTGATGCTAACTTGGACTTTGCTCAAGAACTTGGTGTAATGGGAATTCCAAGTTTTGTTGCGTTTGAAGATGGGCAAGAACTTGGCCGGTTTGCCAATGCAGACCGGAAGACCCGTGCAGAAGTTGAAAGCTTCATCGACACACTCGAAGGTCAACCAGCATAAATGACTAAATCGGAGTCACCCAGCTAAATTTGCCGGGTGACTTTTTTATTTCAACGCGCACCGTGTGGTATGCTAAGTGAAAATAGGAGTGGGGTGCCGGAATGTTTTTTACAACAAGTGATCACGTACGATTGTCATATACAGATGAGGGGAGCGGGCAACCAATTGTCATCTTGACCGGCTTTGGCGGTGCTAAAGAAATTTGGCATGCACAAGTGCCCGTTTTAGTGGCAGCAGGTTACCGGGTCATTAATGTGGACGCAAGAAATCAGGGTACCTCGCAGCATACAAGTAAGGGGTGCCGAATCAGCCGTCACGGAATGGATCTGGCGGAAATCATTGACCAATTGGCGTTGAGAAACGTCATCTTATTGGGGAATTCAATGGGCGCCGCAACCATTTTTGCTTACCTCTCACTATTTGGTGATGAGAATGTTGCCGCCGTTATCGACGTTGATCAGAGTCCAAAAATGATTAACGAACCGGGGTGGTCGTATGGCTTTAAGGATGTGACGTGGGCGGAATTTCCAGATTACTTCCGGATGCCGTTAGGGTCAGCGACATTTAAGCACATTGACAACGATACGTATGCGCTGGTGCAACAGGTAGCGGCAACCCATCCGTTTGACGCGGCCATAAATGAACCCTTTTTATTCGATCATGCGTTCGCTGACTGGCGCGATGTTATTCGGCAATTAACCGTGCCACTACTGGTTATTGCAGGTGCCAAGTCGCCGTATTTCAATCCGGAATTTGCTCCCGTTGTGGCGGCGATGGCGCCAAAGGGTGCGGCGGTGATCATCCCTGATGCAGGTCACATTGTGATGGCTGAACAAAGTGGCGCTTTCAATGAAACACTGATGCCCTTTTTGGCGACGCTTGTTTAAGAGCTGTTGAGCAAAACGTTTGTCTCAGTGACTACTCGTGATATACTGAACAAGATGAAGGCAGGCATGTTTAAAATCACGGAGGGTGTGTTTCGTCATGAGTGAATCAGAATTGAATTATGCAGAACAGGTATTGGCAGATGCACCAGACGGGAAGGACTATGTGTGGACGTCTGAGTATACGGGGGCATAAGACAATGCCCATGAAAATTAAGCACGTTGATAACTGTGGGTTTGAATTTGATTTATCGCCAGCAGACTTTGCGGCAGGAAAGCGGTGCTACATCCATCTGCATTGTGGCTGGGTCGGATAGCATTTTATTGAAAAACGGTCGGCAATTACCGGATGATCAGGGACTCCGGAATTGCCGACCGCTTTAATTAATTGTAAGAAAAAAGACGTCCTCAACGGGACGCCAGCAAATGATAAACGACTGCTCGCTCACAGTTGGCGTTCATCGTGGATAGAAAACCTCTCCTATACCAATGACATTGTAACACGATAGTCTTGCTTATACAAACGATAGACCAATTTTAATAGTAATTTTGATTGTCTAAAATCAATAATCAGTAATTGTGGGTCTTAACTAGCGGCACCGTGAATTTCTGGTACAATTGAATTACGGGTTAAGTTTGCTGAAATAAGGAGAATGGATTATGTGGAAAAAAGTTGCGGCAGCAGTGACTGTTTTAATGTGTTTAGTGGTCTTAACTGCTTGTGGACGGAAAAGTTACGCAGGGGTTCAGTTATCGGACAAAAAGTATGAACGGGTCCAAACCTCAAACAAAAACATTGAGGCGTTAGTGACTGCGCTACAGAAGTTTCGTTATGATGATGATAAAAGTGCCCAACGGGTTTACAATGCCGCTGATAAATTAAACAAATCGTTGCAACCAGGATTAAGCACGAACCAACGGCACCATTTGGATGTTGCTTTGGGTTCTGGCACAACGGGTGTCAAAGGGATCGTTCAAAACGCCGCTAGCAAAGAATACGACTTTGACGATGAAGTTGCATCACAATTTCATGCGAACTTCCGGATTGTCTTTGATTTAGCTGCCTTCCCAATTGGCCATTCTGAACAGCAACGCAATAAGGTTGAGACGCAAATGCGGAAAGACACCAATGCGGACACAGAATTGTACAAAATTGGTGGTCAGGACTAGATTGTTGGCGATCAATTTATAATGATTTAGTAAAGAAAGAGCCATAAACCTTAAGAAGGCTTATTAATTGCGACTTCGCCAAATAAATTGCTACACTAGATTTAATAAAGAGCGGCAATTTAGTCAGGAGGGGTTTAGATGATTGCAGTTGTAATCCTAGTTGTTGTGTTAATTGGTAGTGGTGTATGGGAAATGATGAATCATTCATCTGCTGCCCATTTGACGACAAATAAAACAACGACGCGACCAGAGGGCCCTAAGCAACGGTCATTACGTCATTAATAATGAATAAAGCTTGATAAAAGTGGACCCGCCGCTGGTGGGGTCACTTTTTTGTTTTTACGCCGCCGCGTGCCCAAAGGAGGCGGGATTAACTAAACTGATTTAAGAAAAATCTGGTGATGTGTTGACGCACCAGTTGTTATTTGGTAAACTCGTAACGTTGTAATTGTGGACTTCCACACTGCAACCGCACATGCTAAGTCTTAAGTTTAGTTCATTTCGGTGGGCTGGCGCTTAGTTTTGGCGAGTCTGAGATTCTAATTTAAGGAGGTGCACAACGTGTACGCAATTATCAAAACTGGTGGTAAGCAATACAAGGTTGAAAAGGGTTCACCTATCTTTGTTGAAAAACTTGATGCAAAGGAAGGCGACAAGGTTACCTTTGACGAAGTTGTTTTGGTTGCTAGCCGTGCCATTAAAGTAGGAACACCTTTTGTTGAAGGTGCTTCAGTTACTGGGACTGTTGAAAAGCAAGGCAAGGAAAAGAAGGTTGTTACCTTCAAGTACAAAGCCAAGAAGAACCAACACACTAAGACGGGACACCGTCAACCTTACACGCGTGTTATGATCGATGACATTGAAGGCGCTGCAGCCTCAAAGTAATGTCGTTTGTTTCAGAACCGCTCGCTTAAACCACGCTAAGAAGATATGATAAAAGTTGATATTTCAAGAAATGCCCAGCACCAGCTGACCACGTTTACCATGACGGGTCACGCTGGCGCGGGGGAATACGGTGAAGACATTGTGTGCGCTGCTGTGTCAGTGCTCGCAATAACCACTGTTAATGCTTTAGATGCAGTGGCCGGGGTTCACCCGGAAATTACATCAGATGATGATAACGGTGGCTACTTGAAAGTGGTCATGCATGATCGCAATCAAGCCGCGGAGACGATTCTCGCAACGTTCACATTGGGACTAACGCAGGTCGCTCAGAAATACTCACAGTTCATGACGATTAGTGATGGTCACTTTATTTAATGGAGGTGTAACCACATGTTATTGGATATGAATTTACAATTCTTCGCTCACCATAAGGGGGGCGGATCAACTGCCAACGGTCGTGATTCAGCTGGTCGTCGTTTAGGGACTAAACGTGCCGACGGTCAACAGATCAACGCCGGTTCCATCATCTACCGTCAACGCGGTACGCACATCTTACCAGGCCTTAACGTAGGTCGCGGTGGCGATGACACGTTATTTGCATTGACTGATGGTGTTGTTAAGTTTGAACGTAAGGGTAAGGATCGCCGTCAGGTATCTGTTTACCCAGCTGTTGAAGCTGAATAATTAAGCAGTCAAACGGGTTTAATGTGCAAACATTAAGCTCGTTTTTTTTATTTTGTTAAGTCGTGAGAGGAGTGGGGTTAATGATCAGTGAACAACGCACAGCCCTGGTTCAAACCCAGTTGGCTAAGTTTCGGATCGATGCACTATTGGTGACGGATGTGACTAATTTGCAGTATCTAACCGGACTGGCTGACTTAGAGGGTTGTTTAGTGATTACCCAAACGTCAGTGGCCCTCATTACCGACCGCCGGTTTGAAACGGTGGCGCAAACGGTCCTTCCAGCAACAGTTGACGTTATTTTGACGCGAGACTACTGGCAAGCCGTGGTGAATTTCACCCAATCTGCACACATTGATGTGCTTGGCTTTGAAGATTCAATGCCGTATGCGGTGTGGTCGTGGCTGGACGAAATGCTCCTGGCGGACTTTGTCGGGTTAACGGGTGTTGTTGAGGCCGTTCGTCGCTTTAAGGCACCGGCCGAGCAAGCGGCGTTACGTAAATCGTGTGCGGTGGCCGTTGCTGGTTACGCAGCTCTCATGGCTCATGTTCATGTGGGGATGACGGAACGCAAAGTGGCTAACTGGCTGGACGCGTGGATGCGTGATCATGGGGCGACACACGCCTCGTTTGAAACGATTGTCGCTAGTGGTGTCCGGGCAGCTGAACCCCATGGTGCGGCAACGACCAAGCCGTTAGCACTAGGGGGGCTTGTCACAGTCGATTTCGGTTATTATGTTGATGAGTACACGTCGGACATGACGCGGACGTTTGCCTTAGGGACCCCCGCACCAGAATTGGTGACGATCTATAAGGCCGTTCAGACGGCAAACGAAGCCGTGATCAATGCGGTGAAACCGGGGGTTACTGGGCCAATGTTGGACCAAACCGGTCGTGAACTCATCGAAAATGCCGGTTATGGCGCAGCATTTAATCACGGGATGGGGCACGGAATTGGGTTGTCGATCCACGAAATGCCGGTAAGCTACAGCGCCATGAGTGATTATGTGGCTCAAACCAATGAAATTCTCACGGTTGAACCCGGAATTTACGTTCCTGGCCTTGGTGGCGTGCGGATCGAAGACGATGTACTGGTGACGGCAACCGGTGTTGAAATCCTCACACCAGCCCCAAAAACGTTACAAATTTTGTGAGTGATTGAATCCCCTGCTATTGCAACGGCGGGGCGCGTTACTGTATACTGAACAAGAATGAATTTTAGGAGGAACAATTATGTCAATCTCAACTGCAGATTTTAAAAACGGCCTTACGATTGAAGTCGATCATGCTATCTGGCGGATCGTGGAATTCCAACACGTTAAGCCCGGAAAGGGTGGCGCGTTTGTCCGTTCTAAGTTAAAGAACTTACGGACTGGTGCCGTTCAAGAAAAGACTTTTCGTGCCGGTGCAAAGATGGAATTAGCTGAAATTGCCCAGGCAAAGATGCAGTACCTGTACAACGATGGTGCTAACTACGTGTTCATGGACACGGATACGTATGACCAAGTTTCCATTCCAAACGATCAAATGAAGGATGCTTCTAAGTACCTGTTGGAAAACATGGAAGTCAGCGTAACGTCATTTGGTAACGAAATCTTGGGTGTTGAAGTGCCTAACACCGTTACATTAGAAGTTGCTGAAACAGAACCCGGCATCCGTGGCGACACGGCTACTGGTGGCTCAAAGCCTGCAACCATGGAAACTGGTTTGGTTGTTCAAGTGCCATTCTTTGTTAACGCAGGGGACAAGTTGATCATTAACACGCAAGAAGCTTCGTACGTTTCTCGCGCGTAGTTCAGATTGGAGGCCATTATGCCTGAAGTCAATAACATTACATTGAACCAACCGGCTGATGCTTTAGGAACCATTGAAATCGCGGCGGACGTTTTGGAAATTATTGTTGGTGCAGCGGCAAGCCAAGTAGACGGTGTGAACCGGATGCGGGGCACGATTGCAAACAACGTTTCCGAACTGTTCGGCCGGACGGAACTTAGCAAGGGTGTTAAACTCAGCATCGATCACGACACCATTTCTGTCGATGTGTTTGTTTACCTTGACTATGGGGTTAATGTGCCTAAGGTTGCTTTAGCAATGCAGGATAAAGTGAAGCAACAAGTTTCATTGATGACTGAATTAGCCATCAACGAAGTGAACGTGCACATCGTTGGCATCGTTCCAGAAAAAAATGACTCAGAGATTGACCCTGACGATATTTTTGGCGATCATGCACAGGCCACGGATGTAACGGGGACCCAGTCTAGTAAAGATGGTGACCGGTAGTGGAGTTAACGAGACATCAAATTAGAGCAATCGCGTTTCAAGTTCTTTTTGCAAAGAACGCGAACGCCGACGCTGATTTAGACGCGTTGTATCGGCAATTATTGTCGACAGCAGACGATCAGCCAACCATTGTGCCAGAGTACCTCGTAACCTTGGTTAACGGTGTTTTGGCGAAAACGCCAGAGCTAGATGAACAAATTGGTCAAAACTTGGCTGACAAGTGGACGGTTAAACGACTGTCAAATCCCGATTTGATCATTCTCCGGTTAGGTTTGTACGAGATGGAATTTTCCGCAGAAGTACCAACCCGGGTTGCGTTAAACGAAGCCCTGGAGCTTGCTAAAGAATTTTCCGATGATACATCACGCCGTTTTGTTAACGGGGTGCTTTCAAAACTCTTCGATGAGGCTGATCGCACCGCTGAATAGTCGGCTTAACACCAGTTTTTGTTGTAACGAAGTTCCGTTGATGAAATTCGCGGAGCCGTTATGAGAAAGACTGGTGTTTTTGTGTCAACTGGGCATAATTGAGCGAGGAGATTGGTCCGGAATGTACATTTATCGGGGCTGAATGTGGTAAAATTTATGCAGTATAAAATAATAAAGGGGCGATGACATGACGGCGACAATCATTGATGGACGGCAAATTGCCAAGGAATTAAACGAACAAACAGCTGTCCAAACGGCAGCATTGACGCAACAAGGTGTCATTCCTGGCTTAGCAGTCATTATGGTCGGTGATGACCCAGCAAGTGCCATTTATGTCCGTAACAAGGAACGACGGGCGGCTAAATTGAAATTTAATTCAGTGGTTAAGCGGCTCCCGGAAACTGCTTCGCAGGCGGAAGTAATTGCCCTGGTGGAACGATACAATCAGGATCCTGAAATTCACGGAATTCTTGTTCAGTCGCCAATGCCAGCGCAGATTGATGAGGCGGCGGTGGTGCTCGCCATTGATCCGAAAAAGGATGTCGATGGCCTTCACCCAACTAACTTGGGGCGGCTGTTTGCTGATATTGGGGATCATTATCCAGTGGCTTGTACCCCAAAGGGGATCATGACGATGCTTCACCATGAACAGGTGCCACTGGCAGGTAAACAGGTCGTGATGATCGGCCGGAGCCGACTGGTTGGAAAACCCATGATGGCACTACTGAATAATGCAAACGCAACGGTGACACTGGCGCATCGGTATACGGATGACTTAGCATCACTTACCCAAGCGGCGGACGTGGTGATTGTTGCCGTTGGTCAGGCAGATTTATTAACGGCGGCCATGGTGAAACCTGGTGCCACGGTGATCGACGTTGGCATGAACCGGCGTGAAGACGGAACGTTAACGGGTGATGCTGCCGCTGATGTTGAAACAGTGGCTGGTCGGCTAACGCCCGTTCCCGGTGGGGTTGGCCCAATGACGATCGCAACGTTAATGCAGCAGACCGTGCAGTTAGCGGCGTGGCAAACGGGTAAGCAGGTGACCGACTAATGTCAGAACCAGAGTATTTAACGGTCACCACGTTGACCCGGTACCTCAAGCGTAAGTTTGACGCTGATCCATACCTTGGCCGGGTTTACCTAACGGGTGAAATTTCTAACTTTCGCCCCCGGCCCAATGCCCACCAGTACTTCAGTTTGAAGGACGACCACGCAAAAATTAGTGCCATCATGTTTAAATCAGCGTTTAGCAAGGTGAAATTTCAGCCTGAAGAAGGGATGAAGGTGCTGGTGACCGGGCGGATTTCCTTGTACGAGGCGTCTGGGAGCTACCAAATCTATGTGGAGCGAATGGAGCCAGATGGGGTTGGGGCACTGTACCAAGCGTACGAGCAGCTGAAGAAGAAGCTGGCGGCGGAAGGCTTGTTTGCACAGGCCAAACGACCACTTCCCCGTTATCCAAAGCGGATCGCAGTCATTACGAGTCCTTCCGGTGCCGTGATTCGGGACATCATTACGACAACGAGACGCCGGTATCCCATCGCGCAGCTGGTGTTATTTCCCGCCCAGGTTCAGGGGGATGCTGCCGCCGCAGAATTAACTGCGCGCATTCAACAGGTAAACGCCCGTGGCGATTTCGATACGCTAATTATTGGCCGTGGTGGTGGGTCCATCGAAGACCTCTGGCCGTTTAACGAGGAAATAGTGGCGCGGGCAATTGCTGACAGTGTGATTCCAGTGATTTCATCCGTTGGACATGAAACGGATACAACAATTGCCGATCTTGTGGCCGATGTACGGGCGGCAACTCCGACTGCGGCGGCCGAATTAGCCACACCGGTATTGAGTGAAACACTTTTGGGGTTAACCCAATTACGGAACCGTTTATTCCAAGCCCTTGAAACAAAGGTGAAGGTGGGGCGGCAACAGTTGGCCCGGGTCCAACAGGCCTACGTCTTTACGCAACCCCAGCGGTTGTACGAAGGGTACGCCCAGCGTGTGGGTCAATTGACCGACCAATTACAACACGCGCAGCAACAAATTCTTGCGGGGAAACAGCAACAGTTTGTCACCGTCCATGCCCGTTTAAATAGTCGGTTGCTATCGACACGACTAACGCGGTTACAGGATCAATTGACCCGGCAACAGCAACAACTTGACCGCGTGCAAACAACGTTTATTCAGGAGCGGCAGACGACAGTGGCTGGTTTAATTGAACAACTCGATCTTTTAAGCCCGCTCAAGGTGATGACCCGTGGATATAGCTACGTGACGCAGGATGATCAGGTGGTTAAATCTGCCCGCCAATTAGTTGTTGGCGAACAGGTAACGTTGCACCTAGCTGATGGTCAAGCACAGGCAACCATTAAAACAACAACAGAGGAGCAAACAGATGGCAAGTGAAGAAAAGAAGCAGCCGACCTTTGAAGAAAATTTAGCGACCCTCCAAGAAATTGTGAATCAATTGGAACAGGGTGATGTGCCGTTAGAAACGGCGTTGACGCAGTTTCAAGCGGGCGTTAAATTAAGCAAGCAGCTGCAAGATACCCTGACTAATGCTGAACAGACATTGACCAAAATGATGGATGAAAATGGCGATGAGACCGCCTTTGAAACGGCACAACCAGCGGATGGCAATGATGAATGAGCGACTAACGACGTTTGAAACAACCTACGGCCCGCAAATTGAGGTCTGCTTAGCAGACCGGATGGCATCAGCGGCAAACCAAGAACAATTAGCGGCGGCCATGCGGTACTCGGTTATGGCGGGTGGCAAACGGTTGCGACCGTTGCTGACACTTGTGGTGCTGAGCAGTGCTCAGGTTTCGGTAACACCAGCACGGTTGCAGGCGGCCTGTGCGTTGGAGTTGGTTCACACGTATTCCTTGATCCATGATGATTTGCCAGCCATGGATAATGATGATCTTCGCCGTGGTAAGCCAACCAATCATAAGAAATATGGTGAGGATGTTGCCATTTTGGCCGGTGACGGGTTGCAAACGTTGGCATTTGATTGGCTGGCCCACGTTGAACTCCCTGCTGACGAACGGTTGGCGTTAGTTCAGGCATTAGCGACTGCTGCCGGTCCGTTTGGGATGGTGGCTGGTCAGGCCGAAGACGTCACCACAACGGGCCATCGGATCGACTTGGCGCGGTTACAAGCCTTGCACCGCCGCAAGACCGGCGCGTTACTGATTGATGCCGTGGAGGCTGGGGCCATCATGGCCCATGTAACAGCAGCCCAGCGGCAGCGCTTGGTGGCGTTTGGTAATGCGTTTGGGCTAGCCTTTCAGATTTATGACGACATTTTGGATGAGACCAAAACGGCGACTGAATTGGGGAAGACACCGCATAAAGACGAGGCAGAGGGGAAGAATACCTACCCACAACTGCTTGGGATGGCTGCGGCACAAGCAGCGTTACAAGAAAGTCTGGCTCAGGCTGAGGCAAGTTGCCGTGAGCTAACAGCATTGGGCTTAGACGGGGCCGTTTTGGCCGCCTTCTTGAGTTATTTTGAGGTTAATTAAGAGAGGAAAAATCAGTAATGGAAAAGCAACGGGTGGACATTCTCCTAGTTGAACAGGGGCTCTTCACATCGCGTGAACAGGCTAAACGGGCCGTTATGGCTGGTGAAGTGTTGGGTAAAAATGAAGAACGATTAGATAAACCAGGAGAAAAGATCCCAACGGATACGGAGCTGCACATCAAAGGTGCACCCATGCCGTATGTGAGCCGTGGGGGCTTTAAGCTGGAAAAGGCACTGACTGTGTTTGACATTAGCGTTGCCGACCAGGTCGTGTTGGACATTGGGTCATCAACTGGTGGATTTACGGACGTGATGCTTCAAAACGGGGCCAAGTTATCATACGCCCTGGATGTTGGGAGTAACCAACTGGTGTGGAAGCTCCGTGAAGATCCCCGGGTGGTCGTGATGGAACACACGAACTTCCGTTACGCTAAGCCAACAGACTTTACCCACGGATTGCCAACGTTTAGTAGTATCGACGTGTCGTTTATTTCACTGCACCTGATCCTACCGAACCTTAAAACGATTTTACAGCCTGAAGGGCACGTGGTGGCCTTGATCAAACCGCAGTTTGAAGCCGGAAAAAACAAGGTCGGCAAGCACGGGATCGTGAAGGATCCAGCGGTTCACGAAGCCGTCTTGAACGACATTGTCGCGTTTGCAACAGAAACAGGGTACGATGTGGCCGGTCTTGATTTTTCACCCATTAAAGGTGGCGGCGGGAACATCGAATTTTTGATTCACC
The DNA here is from genome assembly GCF_045862745.1 of Furfurilactobacillus entadae. NCBI lineage: Bacteria > Bacillati > Bacillota > Bacilli > Lactobacillales > Lactobacillaceae > Furfurilactobacillus > Furfurilactobacillus entadae. The sequence continues at coordinate 120,140 of NZ_BQXN01000001.1, forward strand.
TGGTGAATGCAGAAACGACCGGGACGGTTGCGGCAAACGTTTCGGTAAAAGAGACCTTGGCAGCGGCCAACACACAGTTAAATCAAAAGGTGAATGAAGCGGATGATTAAAAAACAGGAACGACAAGCAGTGATTCGCCGGGTGGTCGCCAACAACGTTGTGCGCACCCAAACGGAACTTGTGGGTTTACTTGGTGATGAGGGCCTGGATGTCACGCAAGCGACCGTGTCGCGGGACATCACAGAGCTACAATTAATTAAAATGCCGGATGACGAGGGCCACACCTACTACACGTTTGCTGCTGACCGGCCGGTTGATGGTGAAGCCAAGCTGCGCCGCAACTTAAACGGAAACGTCATCAACATTAGCGTGAATGACCACTTTTGTTTGCTCAACGTCTTGCCTGGTAACGGACCCGTTATTGGTAGTTTGATCAAACAATTAAAGTATCCCGAAGTGTTTGGCGTCTTGAGTGACGATAGCACCGTTTTGGTCATCGCCACGGATGCTGCCAGTGCGCAAAAGACACAGGACCGGTTCATCACCCTGGGGACACAGCGATAAACGGAGGGCGCAATGTTACAGGAATTATCGATTAAAAACTTTGCAATTATTGAACAACTGAACATTGCCTTTGACGACGGAATGAGCGTTTTGACGGGAGAAACTGGGGCCGGGAAATCAATCATTATTGATGCTGTGGGTCTTTTGGCCGGCGGGCGGGCTTCCAGTGATTTTATCCGGAAGGGCGCGACTAAGGCGGTCATTCAGGGACTGTTTGTCCTTCCTGACACGTCACCGACGTTTGCGCTGTTAACCACCCTGGGCATTGATTACGAGGATCACCAAATCGTCATTGACCGCGAATTGAACCGCAACGGGCATAACACAAGCCGCGTTAATGGGTCGTTGGTCAACACTACCACGTTGAAACAGGTGGGTGAGACGATGGTCGACATTCACGGGCAAAATGAACATCAGGAACTGATGCAGCCGGACAAACATCTTGCCCTCCTTGATGAATTTCAACCACAGGCGCTGGCTGACTTAAAGGCAACGTACCAAACGCAGTATGCCGAGTATCGGCGCCTATCTGCGCTTGTGACGAACAAACGGGAACACGCGCAGGAATGGGCACAACGGTTTGATATGCTAACGTTCCAGGTTCAAGAAATTGATGACGCACAGCTGCAACCGGATGAAGAGGATGCGCTAATTAGTGAGCGAGATCATCTTGCGAACTATCAAAAGATCGTGACGGCACTAGAAATTAGTCACGAAGCCATTGATGGGGGTGAAGATCAGTCTGCTTTGGACCGCATCGGAAGTGCAATGACGGCAATGCAAGACATCGAACCGTTCGATCCAGCTTACGCCACGTTATCGGAAACGTTAGCAAATGCGTATTATGGCCTTCAGGATGTGGCTAACGGCCTTTCGACCCAGTTAGACGCACAGGAATTCGATGAAGGGCGTTTGGATGAAATTGAAGCCCGACTAGAAGTGATCCATCAACTCAAACGAAAGTATGGGGATTCGATCACTGCGATTTTGGCCTACTTCGATAAGATCAAGCATGAACGTGACAATATGCAGGGCGCCCAGGCGGATGATGACACACTAACGGAACAATTGGCCGCTGCGAAAGCTGCCCTGCAGGATTCTGGTGCCCGGCTAAGTGAGAAACGTCATGAGTTAGCCGGGCAATTAGAAACGGCGATTCACGAGCAACTGGCAGCGTTGTACATGGCGAAAGCTGTCTTTAGTGTTTGCTTTTTAGCGCACCCAGACACGACGTTTTACAGCACGGGGATCGATCAAATTGAATTTTACATTCAGACCAACCCTGGGGAAGACCCCAAGCCATTGGCCAAGACGGCTTCTGGTGGGGAACTCTCACGAATGATGTTGGCATTAAAAACGATTTTTTCTGAAACGCAGGGTGTGACCAGCATCATCTTTGATGAAGTGGATACCGGCGTGTCCGGGCGTGTTGCTCAGGCGATTGCAGAAAAAATCATGGTTATTGGCCGTCATTCGCAGGTGCTTTGCATCACCCACTTACCACAAGTGGCCGCCATTGCGGACCATCAGTTCTACATTCAAAAGCAGATCGTTGGGACACGGACCAAAACGACGGTTGAACGGCTCACAACAGCTAACCGGGTCAATGAACTTGCCCGGATGTTGGCGGGCACAACGGTCACTAAATTGGCAACTGAACATGCCTCAGAGCTCTTAAAACTCGCTGATGCCGAAAAGGCAGCACTTGAGGATTAAATGCCCACGATAAAAAGCCCACAACCGCATGTTGAAGCGGTTGTGGGCTTTATTTTGGTTTTATTATCGTTAGCGGTGTGATTAAGCCACCATCATGCCATAGCAAACATCACGAATTTGTTCGGGTAAAATGATGTAGACGACTTGGCTCGCATGGTTAGTTAACGTGAGGACCCCGTGGTCTTGACGTAACGTGCCCGTGACCGTTGTGAGGTGCCGGGCGAAGACGTCTGCTTGGTTGAGCATGATGGAGACGACTGCATGATGGGCAAGTGCGTCATCTAACGTCTCGATGATGGCATCAGCTGACAGTTGTGGGTGGGTTAAGGTATCACCGCGTTCAGCTGTAAAGAAACTGCGGAGGCGTTGCTTCATTGTTGGTTGAGTGTGCCGCTTTGCAACCTTAGCTGGGCGAACCAACCGGTGCTTGGCGTAACTAATGTAAGTGTTGGGTAATAATTGATCCATGATAACTGACCTCCGCAAGAATGTTCGTTTAATGCGAACACGTGTTTGAATAAATTCATTATACGAACAACCGTTCGAAAAAGCAAGCCGCAATTAACAATAAATTTTTGGTTCAAACATAAGTCGATTGATGCTGAGCTACTGATGGTGAATTGATAAGTTGCCAGGCCGGCAATGAATGAAAACCTGTTGAGTGAGAAAAAACGGTATTGGGCACGGAAAAGCGCTTGAAATTAAGGCTAAAAAAGTTCAGAATGGTTATTAAATTCTTTTGATGAGCGCTTTTGAAAGGAACGAAGTTGTTGATGTCGAAACAGGGAATGTTGATCGTCTTATCTGGGCCATCTGGCGTGGGTAAAGGGACGGTTCGTAAAGCAATGTTTGAACAGGGGGGCACTGACTTTCAGTACTCCATCTCCATGACCACGCGACAACCGCGTGATGGGGAAGAAGACGGGAAGGATTACTTCTTTGTCAGCAAGGCCGAATTCGAGGATCATATTGCCAATGGTGGGATGCTTGAATACGCGAAGTACGTGGACAATTACTACGGCACACCACTTGGCTACGTTAAGGACACGTTAGCATCCGGTAAAGACGTCTTTTTAGAGATTGAAGTCAACGGTGCGATGCAGGTTCGTGAGAAGATGCCAGACGGGGTCTTCATCTTCTTAACGCCACCAGATTTAATGGCATTAAAGCAACGACTGATTGGCCGGGGCACAGAACCCATGAACATCATTGATGAACGGGTGCACCAAGCTGTTAATGAAATTAAAATGATGCGTAATTACGACTATGCGGTGGTCAATGATGAAATTGATTTAGCAGTCGGCCGGATTCGTGAAATTATCCGTGCAGAACGTTTACGTGTGCCACGGGTTTACCCAGAGTATGCTCAAATGTTAGAATCAAAGGTAGAAGATTAATACCGCAATAGTGAAATGAGAAGGGATCTTACACATCATGATTTTATACCCATCAGTTGATAACTTATTAAAAAAAGTGGATTCACGGTACTCCTTGATCATGTTGGCCTCTAAGCGGGCCCATGAACTGGACGCCGGTGCTCAAGAATTATTGCCACGTTACCAGTCAGACAAGTCTGTTGGCCGTGCGTTAGAAGAAATTGAGGCTGGTGAAGTCACGATCGATCCTGATCACGAAGAAGACTTAGGGACAATGACACCACTACCAGAAGCGCCTAAAGCACCAGAAGCTGAGTAATAATTGAAAGAGGCATAATTGAAGCGACTAATTTTCCGAAGCTATTTTTGGAGAGTTAGTCGCTTTAATTTAGCTGTCATTGTGCCGTTTTGGTAGGGCCCAATGGAACTAGGAGAATGGGAGGAGACACGAGATGAGTGACCGGTTCATTGATGAAATTTTTAAAAATCGGCAACTGGATGTGAGTGCACTACAAACGTTTGGTTTTCATGAAAAGACGAAGGGTGAGCTCTTGTTGACGCAACCGTTAGCGCCACTGACATTGATCGTTACGTTAACGGTGACCGCCGCTGGCCAGTTAACGGGGGTGTTGACTGATCCAGAAACGGCGACACCCTATGTGCTGCATGTGAGCGAATCACAGGGGCGTTACGTTGCGAAGGTTCGGAAAGCGTATACCAGTTTATTGACCACCATTGCTGATCAGTGCAGTCACCCGCAGGTCTTTACCAGCCCACAAGCACAGGCAGTTATTGCGGCGTGTGCTGATCAGTTTGATAGTCACCCTGAATTCTTATGGGCAAGAACGCCAAATAATGCGATTTTCCGCAAGGCCAGCAATCAAAAGTGGTTTGCGGCGCTGCTAACGGTCCCCAAAAATAAGGTTATCGGGACCGATTCGACACCTGTTGAACTGATTGATGTCCGTGTCCCAAGTGACCAACTAACGACCCTAGTGGACCACCAGACGGTGTTTCCAGGTTACCACATGAACAAACAGCACTGGGTGACCGTGTTGCTGGATGGGTCAATGGCAACGGAGCGACTCTTGACGTTAATTGCCGCCAGTTATGAATTAGCCGTTAAATAATAACGGGCGGCAAAGCGTCTCGGTGGCTTTTTCATGAGAATGCGCTATGCTTAATTAGTAGTCAATCGTGAAGGAGCTGAGGATATGGAAACAAAAGCAGTTGTATTCTTTGATCTTGATGGTACGTTATTTGATGACGATAAGCGGGTGCTACCTGAAAGCATCGCAGCCATTAAGGAAATGCAGGAAAATGACATTTTGCCAGTCATTGCCACGGGACGGAATATTTTTGAAATTCAGGATGTCTTGGACCAAACGGGCATTGATTCTGTCGTGAGCGCCAACGGGTCTTATGTCCAATACCAGGGTCAAAAGCTGTTTCAGGAGACCATCGACCCAGCACTGATTGCTGAATTCACAGCCTTTGCACAAAAGCAAGGCGACGTGGTGGCGTACTATAACAATGAAGGGTTCGCCGTTACGGGTTCGACACCAGACGTTGTGCGCAACTATCAGGCATTGCGGTTGGCTGTCACGGTTGATCCAGATTACTACAAGACCCGGGCAATCAACTTTATGAATGTGTTTAACCACGATAAGGAAGATCTGTACAATGCCCAGTTTGCTGGTCAGTTAGCGTTGGTTCGTAATAACCGGGTATGTTTAGACACCATGAATAGCGGCATTACCAAACGAAGTGGTTTGGAACGCTTGCTAAAGGAAGCCGGGCTAGTGGGCGTACCCACCTATGCGTTTGGTGACCAACTGAATGACCTGGAGATGTTTGCTGGTGTTGATACCGCAATTGTGATGGGCAACGGGCACCCACGGGATAAGGCCGTGGCCGATTACATCACCACAACGAACACGACGGATGGCATTGTTAATGGCTTGCGGCATTACCACCTGATTGCGGCGCCCGAAGTTGCTAACCAGGCCACTACGGGGGCTTCACTGAAAATGGCTGAGGGAGAGTAGTTGCATGAAATTAACAATTCCCACTGAAAACGGGTTTATTGACGAGCACCACGGGAACCAGGCACAACCGGCGGATCGTTACGCTGGCTGGCCAGCTGTTTCAATTCCGATGACGTTTAGTGATGTGCCGGAAGATGCCAAAACACTGGCATGGACATTAATTGATTTTGACGCGGTGCCGGTGTCTGGCTTTGCGTACATCCACTGGCTGGGCGCAAACTTACCGGCTGATCAGTTGAGTGTGCCGGCAGATGCCAGTCGACATGCGGATGGTCAGTTTATTCAAGGGCGCAACAGTACTGCTGGTCGAGTGGTGCACGCCACTGATCCGCTAACGACCCAGCGCTACGTTGGGCCGATGCCACCAAACGGTCCGCATGAATACCTCGTGACTGGTTACGCACTGGACACCACGTTACCGCTGACGGAAGGGTACTGGTTAAACGAGTTCCGCCGTGCCATTGACGGCCATGTGGTGGGTTACGCAACGGCCACGTTCTTAGCTAAACCATAATGACACCAAACAAAAAGACCAATCACTGTGATTGGTCTTTTTGTTTGGTGTCATTAAAGCTTAAGCGTTCGCATCCATTTGTGCTTCGATGTTTGCTAGTGTAAGGGTACTTGTGTCGGCGAAAAGGACGTCAGCTTCGCTGAGTTCATCGCGGTCACCGATCCCGATGGATGTTTCATGGGCACCATTGATGCTGGCAACACCGGCTGCGGCATCTTCAACACCAGCACAGACGCGCGGATCCAGAGCTAAGATTTCAGCTCCCCGGGTGTAGATTTCGGGATCTGGTTTCCCCTTCGTCAGGGTTGCGGGATCAACGATCTTTTTGAAGTAATCGGCAAGACCGATGTGGTCCAAGATAACGGGCGCGTTCTTAGAGGCAGAGGCCAGCGAAATTTGGTAACCATGCGCTAACAAATCATCCAAGAATTCTTTGATGCCAGGGAAGACATCGGCGGGGGTCATGTTTTTGATCAATTCAAGGTAGTTATCGTTTTTCTTGGTGGCGTAGGCAACCTTTTCTTCTGGCGTGTAGTCATTTTCCTTGCCACCAGCGGCTAAAATCATTTCCAAGGAGTCCATCCGTGAGACGCCTTTAAGGCCATTCGCTAGTTCCGTGGTCCACGTAACGCCCAGTTCATCGGCCAACTGGTGCCAGGCTTGGCCGTGGTACTTGGCAGTCCCGGTGATGACACCATCTAAATCAAAAATGAACCCCTTTAAATCTGCAAATGCGGTCATAAAAAATTGCCTCCTAAAATAATTGAATAAGTGACTGATTACTTGTTTGAAAGCACTAGTGGCGTGTCTGGAACCACAGCATGCTCAGTGCCATTAACCGTTAGCGTTGCTGGTTTATCAACGGTGATCGTGATTTGATCATGGGTGAAAGTAAAGCCGTAGCGGACACCCTTGAACCGTTCGTGGAAAGCCAGCCGGTGCCATGATTCCGGAAGGTGAGGATTAACACTAAGTTGGTTTTCAAATTCACTGACCCCGCCGTAGTTCCGGCATTCGAGCATTAACACGGCCCCCATAACACCTAAGTGGATCCCTTCAGCAGTGGTTCCACCCTGAATGTCGTAATAATCTGAACGAAGCGCCGTGTTGAAAAACGCAAACGACTGATCCATGTTGTTGTCGATCAAACTCAGTTGAGAGTACACGATTCGTGACAAGGTGGAGCCGTGCGTTGTCCGGGCAAGGTAATACTCGATGTTTCGGGTGAGGTAGTGCTTTGGTAATTTATAGCCAAGGGTCGTTAGGACGTTGGTGATGGTCCCAAAGCTGAGGTTATAAAACGCCATCAGGGCATCAGCTTGCTTAGCGACCTGGTAGGAATCTGGTGATTTACCCTCGGCCTTTAATAACCGGTCGATTCGGGAAATGTTGCCGTATTTCTTTTGGTACTTGTCAAAATCAAGGGTCGGTAGTTTGAAGTACCCCTCAAATTGACCAATGATGCCATCGCGGTTAATGTCGAGGCTTAAATGATGAGCAACGTCATTGAACCGGTCGATATCGGCGTCACTAAGGCCAGTCTTGGCTAAAATAGCCGTCCAGATTGCTGGTTTGACCGTTTTTTTGATGTTCGCCAGGGTGGTAAACAGCCAGCTGACCATGATATTGGTGTAAGCGTTGTTTGTTAGGCCGGGCTCATCAGCGTTAGGATAATCCTCATGAAATTCATCGGGGCCCATCACGTTTCGAATGTCGTAGCGATCGGTTGCCGGGTTTTTAACGGCTTTACTAGACCAGAAGTGCGCGATTTCCAGTAGCATTTCTAAGCCGTATTGCTCCATAAATGCCTGGTCATCCGTGGTGTGGACGTAAAGCCAAACGTTGTAAGCAATGGCTAGAGAAACGTGGCGTTGCAAGCGGCTGTTATCGGGATCGAACTTACCGCTATCTGGATTGAAGTGAACCAGCTGTGATTGTTCATCACCAGTTTGGGCAGACTGCCAGGGGTACATGGCGCCAGCGTAGCCCTCGGCCGTAGCACTTTCTTTCGCCGCCGCAAGTCTGTGATAGCGGTAGAGGAGTAATTGCTTGGTGAGGTCCGGCGTGTGCAACGTGTAAAACGGCAGAATGTACAGTTCGTCCCAGAAGACGTGGCCCCGGTAAGCTTCACCGTGGAGACCGCGGGCACCAACGGAGGCGTCAAGGTGGGGGTTACTGATTGGTGACGCAGAGACAAAGAGGTGGTAAATGTTGACCCGTGTCAGTTTTTGGGCGGTCAGGTCGCCGTCGATCTGAACGTCGCTATCAGCCCACGTTTTCTCCCAGAAGGCAGCATTACTGGTAACGATGTCACTGAACGAAACGGTGGCAAGTTCCTTTGTGACCGCGTCATTCAAATCGGTGGCGGTCTCTAAGGTGGTGTTGATGGCGATGAGCTTTTCGACCACGTAGGTCGTTTCACTTTGAGCCTTAAACGAAAAGCTTTGTTCCACCACATCGTTATCGACACTTTCGGTCATGCGGGTGGTTGGCGTTAACTCTTGACTGGTCAGTTGTGAACCAATGGCAAACGCGATGTTCGAGGTCTTTGTTTCACCACCAAGAATGGCCGTTCGCCCATTAATGGTTGTTTCAGTGACGTCAAAGTGACGGTTTGCAAAGGCTTGGTACCGTTCAACGTTGGCATTCGTCACGCTCCCATCAATGCGGGAGAAGATGGTCACATCGCCCTCAAAGTTAAGCGGTGTGACCTCGTAGTGGATGGCAAACCGGTGCCACTCGTTCATGTCAGCGACCCGCTGTTCACAAAGCTTCAGTGAATGACCGGTGGGAAGTGACACGAGCATGGTGGTGGTTAGGACACCTGTATGTAAATCAAGTGAGCGGTAAATGTCCGCAATGTTTTCTTTTTTGATGGTAAACGGATCTTGATGATCAATGCTAAACGACAGGTATTGCGCGTTTGGCAGGTTAACAAGATCTTCATTAACGACGTCATGGCCGTTAATGGTCGTTGTTAACTGATTGTACAACCCAGCAACGTAGGTTCCCGGGTAGTTATCCGCGTCGGCGTTAGCGGCTAGGTAGGCGCCCCGAAGGCCGTAAAAACCGTTACCAATCGTTAGCATGGCTTCTTGCCCGTAGTTTCGTTTTGACGCGTATTCGCCGTAATAATCAAGGTGCCACTGATTATACTGCCGTTTGTGCTCAATGGCTTCTAAAAGACCGTCACGGTCGGCCGTTTCATGGCTAACAACCGGAATGTTAAGCATGTTTGATAGGGCCAGACCAAGATCGATTCGTTGGTGGTTGACCGCAATAATGGTGTCGGAAAAATCATAGGTGAGTGGATTTTCAATGATGGCCGCGTCAAAATCAATCCCGGCCAGCTTTTCACGAATCTTCTCCAAATTTTCACCAATTGGCACATCTGGATCACAAACAATCGTGATTGTCTTGGTTGAATTGGTCTTCGAATTTGGTTCATACGAAAGTTCAAACGCGTCATCTAAGACGCGGACGGAAAACGTACGCATAATGACTTACCTCCCCAAAAAAGTGATGATTCTGAAAGCATTCATCTATTATCGTAATTTTTATGGGCCAAGTTCTCAACCTTAACGCCTTAAATTCGTCAAAAAAACGTTTGTTAGGTAAATTGAACATTAGAAACGGCTTCTAAGCCGACAGGCCTTGCCAGGTCTGGTACAATTAATGAGATAGTCTATATAATGAAGAGACGTTTTTAATCGTAACCGCCACAAGTACTGTGGTATGAAAGGAGCTTAACGAATGGCAACCATTGCAGAAGTTATTGTGGATGTCCCCACGATGCAAACAAACCGCCCGTACACGTATTTGGTCCCAGAAACACTGGTTGATGCGGTTGAACCAGGCATGCGGGTGTCAGTGCCGTTCGGAAAGGGTGGTCGTGAAGTCGGCGGCATGGTCGTTGGGGTTCAGTCCACCGTTGACCAGGATGAGTCATTTGGTGGACCACTAAAACCACTTGCAAAGCTCTTGGATCTCGCACCTGTTTTAAACGCCGAATTGATGCAGTTAAGCGATTGGCTTGCGCAAAAAACGTTTGCGTTTCGAATTTCGACGCTCCAAACCATGCTACCAGCCGCCTTGAAGACCAAGAATCATAAACTACTGGTGGTGGATGGCGAGATCAGTGAACCGACGCTTGCCGGTTTATTCGATGATCAAGGTCGGTTGGACTTTACAGAAGCGTCATTGACCCCGGAAGTGATCGATCAACTGGCCCAATTGCAACGGCAGGGGGTCCTTCACGCCGATTACCAGGTCGAAAATAAGGCCAAGGTTAAAACGGCCACGTGGGTGGTCAGTACGTTAACGCCAGCCCAGATTAATGAACAATTAGCCCAAACGCGCGCGAACGCCCTGAAGCAACAGCGGGTTTTAGAACGGCTACGGGATTGTCAAACGCCACAGGCACTGCACGAATTACTTCAGGATGAACGGTTAAGCCGGGCGGACTTTACGGCTGCCGTGAAGAAGGGCTGGGCAACGTTTACAGAACGGGAAGTTTACCGGGAACCATACGCGGCAAAAACGGTGCCACCAACCAGTCCGTTAACATTGCAGCCAGCGCAACAAACAGCCGTGACGGCCATAACCACTGCGGTAACGGCCGCCAAACCAACGACATTTTTACTGGAGGGTGTGACTGGCTCCGGGAAAACAGAAGTGTATTTGCAAAGCATCGCAGCGGCCCTGAAACAGGGGAAAACGGCGCTGATGCTGGTCCCAGAAATTGCCCTAACGCCGCAGATGGTCAACCGGGTTCGCGGTCGGTTTGGTCAACAGGTGGCAGTCTTACACAGTGGATTGAGTAAGGGTGAAAAGTACGATGAATGGCGCCGAATCGAGCGGCACGAAGCCACGGTGGTGGTCGGCGCGCGGTCGGCGGCCTTTGCTCCGCTGACTAATCTCGGGCTGATCATCATGGATGAAGAGCATGAAACAAGCTATAAGCAGGATGACAATCCCAGGTACCACGCACGGGATGTTTTGGCATGGCGGGCGCAGTTTCATAACGCGCCGTTAGTGTTAGGATCCGCGACGCCCTCGCTAGAAAGTCGCGCCCGCGCCGAACGGGGTGTCTACGAGCAGCTTGTTCTACCGGAACGGATCAACCACCAGCCCTTACCATCAACGCAAATTATTGATATGCGTGATCAGCTCAAAGCCCACACGGAAAGTAACTTTTCCACTCAGATGTTAGCCGCATTGAAACAGCGGTTAGAGCGGGGGGAGCAGAGCGTCCTGATGTTGAATCGCCGCGGTTTTTCTTCCTTTGTTATGTGTCGTGACTGTGGTTTTGTGTTGAAATGTCCAAACTGTGACATTTCGCTGGTCCTTCATATGGATACCCACGCGATGAAATGTCACTATTGTGGCCACGAAGAAGCGATTCCACGGATTTGTCCAAACTGTCATAGTCACCGGATCAGTTACTACGGCTCCGGGACAGAAAAGGTGGCCGCAGAGCTAACCACGCTGTTGCCAGACGCCCGGATCATCCGGATGGATGTGGATACGACCCGCCGAAAGGGCATGCATGAAATGCTGCTAACGGCGTTCGGCAACCATGAAGCGGATATTTTACTGGGCACGCAAATGATTGCCAAGGGTCTGGATTATCCTGATGTGACCCTGGTGGGCGTTCTAAATGCGGATACTGCATTAGGCCTCCCAGATTTTCGTGCGAGTGAACGCACCTTTCAATTGCTCACACAGGTTAGTGGTCGGGCCGGCCGGGCAGATAAACCAGGTGAGGTCTTGATTCAAACGTTTAATCCGGACCACTACGCCATTCAGTTGGCGAAGTCACAAGACTACGAACGGTTTTTCCGGGTTGAGATGGGAATTCGGCACATGGGCAATTACCCGCCGTATTTTTATACCGTGCTCATTACTGCCAGTGATCAGGATGAAAATGTTGCTGCCAAGAAGATGTTTGCGCTTCATGAACAGTTGGCCAAGCAGTTAGCGCCAGAGACAATTATCTTAGGCCCAACGCCCCGTTCCATTGCCCGGGTGAATAACCGGTATTACTATCAAATTGTGCTGAAGTATAAACGGGAACCAGGACTTCAACAGGTCCTGGCACAGATCCTGGATGACGCACAGCGTGAACAACGGCACGGGTTACAAATTACGATTGATATGGAACCCCAAAGTTTTATTTAAAGATGAGGAAAGTTAACGATGACAAAAATTGTTTTTATGGGAACCCCGGCGTTTTCAACGCCAATTTTAGAAGCACTCATTAAGGACTACGACGTGGTTGCGGTGATGACCCAGCCTGATCGACCAGTGGGGAGAAAGCACGTCCTGACGCCATCACCCGTTAAACAGGTGGCGTTAGCCCACAACATTGAAGTCCTTCAACCGGAACGGGTCAGCAAGTCACCAGAAATGCAGCGGGTGATCGATTTAGCACCAGACTTCATTGTCACGGCTGCCTTTGGCCAATTTTTGCCAACTAAGCTATTGAAGGCTGCACGGTTGGGCGCAGTCAATGTGCACGCATCATTATTACCACTGTACCGTGGTGGTGCACCGGTTCATTATGCAATTATGAATGGTGATGCAGAAACCGGTGTGTCGATTATGTACATGATTCGGCAGATGGATGCTGGTAACGTCATCGCTCAAGAACGGGTGGCAATTGGTGACCATGATGACGTGGGGACGATGTTTGACAAACTAAGCCTCGTGGGGCGGGACCTCCTGCTGAAGACACTGCCTGACCTAATTGCGGGACCAGTTACGGGAACGGTTCAGGATGAGGCATATGTTAGCTTTTCACCAAACATTAGCCGGGCCCAGGAAGCGATTGATTTTCGACATACAGCCGCAGAAATCGATTGGCAAGTGCGGGGATTGCGGCCGTTTCCAACGGCGTACATGATTCTAAACGGCGTTCGGACGAAAATCTGGGACGTAACCGTTTTGACGGATCAGCAGACCAATCAAGCCCCCGGGACGGTTGTGAACCGGACCAAACACGAGCTGGACTTAGCGGCCGGTGCCGGCACGGTGATCCGAATCAACCGACTTCAACCAGCAGGTCATCCCCAAATGGCCATTACTGACTTTTTAAACGGGGTGGCAGACCAACTGGCAGTTGGCAATGCGGTTGTCACATTACCTGATGGAGGATCAATGAATGCCTAGTAAAGAACAAGCGACGCCGGTGACGAACCCCCGGTTATTAGCCGTGGATGTGCTGACAAGCGTTGCCAACGGTGGTTACTCAAACTTGGCCCTGAATTCGGCAATCAATGATGCCAAACTAACGGACCGGGACGCTGGGTTAGCCACAACCATCGTGTACGGCGTTTTGCAACACCAATTGTTACTGGATTACTGGTTAAAACCGTTTTTGAAACGGGCCGACCGGGTGAAACCGTGGGTCTTGGTGTTGCTGCGGACTGCGTTATTTCAAATGCAGTATTTGGACAAGGTGCCAAAGCGGGCCATCTTTGACGAAACGATCAACATCGCAAAGCTCCGCGGTCACGAAGGCATTCGCCGGTTTGTGACGGGTGTTCTGCATGCGATTGCGCGTGATGGAATTGCCGATCCAGCCGCGATTAAGGATCCGTTGACACGGACCAGCATCACGTATAGTGTTCCAATGCCATGGGTGCAACGGTTACGGAAAGAACTTGGCGACGAAAAAGCGCACCAAATTTTAGCAAGTATTAACGAACCAGCTGTGCAATCAGTCCGGGTGAACGCGGCGTTTGGTCAGCGTGACGCCGTTCTTGAAGCGTTGACAACAGCAGGTTTGACCTATGTAGATAGTCCAGTCAGTGCGGCTGGACTGCGCATTACAGGTGGTCATCCGGCTTCATCGCAAGCATTTCGTGACGGGGCCATCACCATTCAGGATGAAAGTGCGATGCTCCCTGTGGAAGCGTTAGCCTTAATGCCAGACGATCAGGTATTAGACGCCTGTGCAGCACCTGGCGGAAAGACTACCCAAATTGCCGAAGCATTAACCGGTACGGGTCACGTGACGGCACTTGATCTTTACGCGCATAAGGTTGCGTTGATCAAAGCAAATGCGCGCCGGATGCACGTCGGCGACCGGGTCAGTGCGGTTCAACTGGATGCCAACCAGGCGGGTGATCAGTTTGCACCAGAAACGTTTGATAAGATCCTGGTGGACGCCCCCTGTTCAGGGCTGGGGCTTCTTCGCCGGAAGCCAGAAATTCGTTACGCAAAAACGTTAACGGATAGTGCCGCACTTCAGAAAATTCAGCTGGGAATTCTTGATGCAGTTGCACCACTCGTAAAGAAAACCGGTATAATAGCTTACAGCACCTGCACAATTTTGAAGCAGGAAAATGATGATGTGGCAGCGGCGTTTATCGCAGCACATCCGGAATTTGAACCAGTAATGGTCCAAACTACCCGGAACTTAAAGGCCGATCGGACGACCCCGTGGTTGACGATCTATCCCGATGATTTTGGTTCGGACGGCTTTTTTGTGAGTGCGTTTAGACGGCGTGAGGCGCACAATTAGGGTGATTAAGATATGCAAGTAGCTTACTTAACGGATGTCGGTCGACGCCGTGATAACAACCAGGATTTTGTTGGGACGTTTAAAAACCTTGCGGGTCTTGATTTTGCAATGGTTGCAGACGGGATCGGTGGTCACCAGGGTGGGGACGTGGCCTCGTCAATGGCCGTTTCTCACATGGGGAGCCGGTTTGAAGAGACCCGTTTTACGGATCCAGGCACTGCGGCCAAGTGGCTGTCCAGTGAGGCACAACAGGAAAATGACACGATTGTTGCAAAAGCGCAGCAATACCGTGATTTGAACGGGATGGGGACCACCATTGTGGCCGCCATCATCTTTGATGAACAATTCTTGTTGGCAAACATTGGTGATTCCCGCGGATATTTGCTGCGAAATGGCAAGCTGGATCAGCTCACTGAGGATCATTCTTTGGTGAATGAGTTGGTTAAAATGGGGCAATTGAGCATTGAGGATGCACAACGGCATCCCGATAAAAATATCATTACAAGAACGTTGGGGATTAATGACGAAGCTGACATCGACATTAACTTGTATCATGCGTTACCTGGTGATCTTGTGATGTTGTGTTCTGATGGGTTGACCAACATGGTTCCCGATGACAAGATCCATGAAGTGTTGACAGCTACGACACCAACGTTACAAGAAAAGTGTCAAACATTGGTCAACCTGGCCAATGAAGCCGGTGGTCGGGATAATATCACCGTGCTGCTGATGGCAGCAGATCGTGAGGTGTCAACATCATGAGACCTAATTACACGGTTGCGGGTCGCTACCGAATCATCAAACCACTTGGTGAAGGTGGAATGGCAGATGTGTACCTCGCACACGACCTGATTTTGGATCGGGACGTGTCCGTGAAACTATTACGGTTAGACCTTCGCGATGATCCGGCAACGGTTCGGCGTTTCCAGCGTGAAGCGATGGCGGCTAGTGAACTTGTTTCGCCCCACATTGTGAGCGTGTACGACGTGGGTGAAGAAAATGGTATGCAATACCTTGTTATGGAATACGTGCCAGGAATGGATCTAAAGACTTACATTCGGGCCCACTTTCCCATTCCGTATCCCACGGTTGTTGATTTAATGGAACAAATTTTAGACGCGGTGGCCGTTGCACATAGTCACGACATTATTCATCGTGATTTGAAACCGCAAAACGTCTTGGTTAACGATCAGGGCCTTGTGAAAATCTCTGACTTTGGAATTGCGGTCATTAGTAATGAGTCGTCCATGACCCAGACCAACACGGTGCTGGGCTCTGTGCATTATCTGTCACCGGAACAAGCGCGTGGTGGCATGGCGACAAAGAAAAGTGACCTGTATGCGTTGGGAATCATCCTGTACGAGCTCTTGACGGGGAGTGTTCCGTTTGAGGGTGAAACGGCGGTGTCCGTTGCATTGAAACATTCACAAAGCGAAATGCCGTCCGTTCGTGACTTTGATGACCGGATTCCCCAGGCGCTAGAAAACGTGGTGTTACAGGCGACAGCTAAGGATCCGGCAGCGCGGTATGCTTCTGTTGAAGCAATGGCGGCCGACCTTTCGACAGCACTATCACCTGAACGAAGTGGTGAACGGCGGTTTGAGCCAATCGTGACGGATGGGGCAACCAAGGTGATTCCCATTAAGGACATCAAGGCGGCCGCACAACAGATGGAACGAAGCACAACACAAGAAACCGGTCCTGTGCCAACGGTGACCGAAAAAGCACCAACCAAAAAGCGAAAGCGAATTGGTTGGTGGATCGCTGGCATTATCTGTGCGCTTCTTGTCATCCTCTTAGCCTGGTTGTGGTTCCAGCCTAACCAGGCAACGGTCCCAAACGTGGCCGGAATGTCGACTAGCCGCGCTGAAACAACGTTAAAAAATAGTAACCTCACGATTGGTAAAACGACAAAGCAAACGAGTGACACCATGGCCAGCGGGAAGGTCATTAAGACGACACCGAAAATTGGTCGCCAGGTGAAAGCCAATGCCAAGATTGATCTTGTGGTCAGTTCAGGCGTTAAAAAAGTGAGCGTGGATGATTACACCGGTGAGGATTACAGTACGGCCCGTCGTAAATTGATTAAGCAAGGACTAAACGTTAAGAAGGAAACGACGGCGTCATCGACAGTGGCAAAGGGCGTTGTGATGGAACAAGACATCCTGCCAGGCAAAGCAGTTAAAAAGGATTCAACCATTACACTGACGGTGAGTTCTGGGGTGAAGCAGGTCACCGTGAAGACGGTTAAAATGCCAGACTTCGCTGGTAAATCAAAGAATGACGTGCAGGACTGGGCCGACGACCACGACCTCAGCGTTTCGTTTAGTACCCAAAATTCGGATAGCGTTGACGAAAACAAGGTCATTAGTCAGTCACCAATTAGCGGAACAAAGGTCCTTGCTGGGGCGGCGTTTGCCGTGGTCATCAGTAATGGACCGGCGTTGTCGACCACGCAAGCGACGATAACCATTCCGTATAAGGCGCCTGATTCATCATCAAATTCGGATAGTGGTAGCAGTAACAGCAGTTCCTCGAGCAGCAGTCCGGCCGAAAACGATGTTAAAATTTACATTGAAGATCACGACAAAAAGATCAGTGATGTTTATCAAGAATTACAGATTACAAAGGATACAACCGTGACGCTGCCATTTACATTGGCCCACGGCAAGAGCGGTCGTTACACGGTGGTTCGTGACGGGAAGACCATCATGACCAATAACAACGTATCCGGAAATTAGGAGGTGAGTTATGCACGGGCAAATACATCAATTACTAGCAGGCTTTTATGATGTTCAGACGGCAAATGGCGACCTCTACCGAACCAGAGCACGGGGAAACTTTCGGAAACGAAAGATCAGCCCGATGGTCGGCGACTTCGTTGAATTTAGTGTCGAGGGTGATCAAGACGGGTACATTTTGAGTATTGATGACCGTCGCAATGCGCTTGTTCGGCCACCGGTCAGTAACGTGGATCAGGGCGTTGTGGTTACGGCGGTGGTTGAGCCAACGTTTTCCGCTAATTTACTGGATCGCCAGTTGGTTGCGCTAGAGAGCCAAAACATCAAACCGATCATTTATTTCACCAAAACGGATCTAGTGAGTGACGAGCAGTTTGCACATCTGGAAACAGTTGCGACTGGTTACCGGGCGGTGGGGTATGACGTCTTTTTGGTTAAGGATGCGTTTGAATCACAGGCGCTTGCTGATTTATTGGCGTTATTTAAGGATCAACTGACGGTGTTTATGGGTCAAACCGGGGCCGGGAAATCGACGCTTTTAAACCACTTGGCGCCGGAACTTAACTTAGCGACCGGAGAAATTTCGCAAGTCCTTAACCGTGGGAAGCATACGACCAGAAAGGTTGGGCTTCTTGCAGTTGGTGGTGGATTGGTGGCGGACACGCCTGGATTTTCTTCTTATGAAGACTTCGGGATGGACGCCCGTGATCTTGGCGCATACTTTCCAGAAATGGCGACCTTAGCGCCATCTTGCCGGTTCCGGGGATGCCAACACATCAATGAACCGGGGTGTGCGGTAAAGGACGCCGTGGCCGCAGGGACCATCATGGCGAGCCGTTACGACGATTATTTACAATTTCAACAGTTGATTGTGTATCAAAAACCGCGTTATGATAAAAACAAAAAATAAGCTCTTGTGGAGGAGAATTTTATGATTAAGGTAGCCCCATCAATTTTAAGTGCAGATTTTGTGAACTTTGAACGTGACATTAAGATGATTGAAAAGAGCGGTGCTGACTTGTTGCACGTGGACGTTATGGACGGAATGTTCGTTCCTAACATTTCGTTTGGATGGACAACGTTAGCAGCCATTCGGCCAATTACGAACCTCTTCTTGGATGTTCATTTGATGGTTGAAAAGCCTGAACGCTACATTGAACAATTTGCCAAGGCTGGTGCTGATTTGATCGGTGTTCATGTTGAAGCAACAGAACACATTCACCGGGCGCTCCAAATGATTCGAAATGCCGGCGTTAAGGCAGAAGTTGTGATTAACCCAGGCACACCAGTTAGCCAAATTGAACCACTATTACCATTTGTTGACCAAGTGTTGGTTATGACAGTTAACCCTGGTTTTGGGGGCCAAAAGTTCCTGCACGAAATGGTTGAAAAGATTCAATTACTGAATGACTTAAAGCAAGCCAAAGGGTATGACTTTGACATCGAAATTGATGGTGGGGTCAACGACAAGACTGTTGTTGATTGCTATAACGCCGGTGCAACGGTGGCCGTTGCTGGTTCCTTTGTTTACGGTGCTGACAACCCAGCTGATGCGATTGCTTCCATTCATAACGCCACGCGTTAAGCCACATGAAATCAATCATGGATGAGCGGTTGCGTGTGCCCCGGGTCAACATCCTGGTTGGTGGTCCAACAAGCGACTGGCCGCAATCATTGGTGACCGGGCAGATTTCTGGGCCGTGGATCGGGGTTGACCGTGGGGCAGTTCGCTTACTTGACCTTGGCATTACGCCCGGGGTGGCTGTTGGTGATTTTGATTCTGCCACGCAAGCTGAATTTGAGCGGGTTCAATCCCAGGTTCCAGAATTAAAGCAGGTGAGTTCCGTTAAAGATGAAACGGACACCCAGCTGGGCGTGAAAACGGCAATGACCCGTTATGATGCGGCAGAAATTGTCATTTACGGGGCAACCGGTGGGCGCCTTGATCATTTTCTTGCCAACCTTTTTTTACCCCTGGAGCCACAGTTTGCCGCGTTAACGGAACGGTTGGTTTTTGTGGATCGGCAGAATACGATTCGCTTTTACCATCCCGGTGAGCATCAGCTTGCTAAAGAGGCAGATAAACGCTACCTGGCGTTTGTCACGCTTGGGCCGGTCACTGGCTTAACGTTAGCTGACGAACGGTATCGGCTGGATCATGTTGACGTGGCACGGCCAGTTTCATACGCTAGCAATGAGTTTGTGGGCACGACTGCGCACTTTTCCTTTACGAGTGGGGTGGTGTGCGTGATTCAAAGCACAGACCAGCCAGATAATCGTGCTGAACGGTATGATTTAAATGCAGACCTGTGATCAACACGAGCAATAAACAAAAAAATCGTTGTAATTGACTAATGAATAGTCAGTTACAACGATTTTTTTGTGAATTAAGGGTAAGAAAAAACGTCACCCATAAATGGATGACGTCAGCCGGTTTAAAAAATTAAACCCGCGTAACTTTTCCTGATTTCAACGTCCGGGCTGAGACCCAAACACGCTTAGGCTTGCCATCAACTAAGATGCGAACCTTTTGCAGGTTAGCCTTCCAGCTACGACGGCTGCTGTTTAAGGCGTGGGAACGGTTGTTACCGAAATGCGTCCGTTTGCCAGTAATAAAATCTTTAGCCATTGTTCATCCCTCCTCTAAGCGGATTTCCAAAGGGAACCACTTTTTTCTCACCTGACTAATTTACCATAGCGACCAAATGAATGCAATATCTAAATGCCAAGGAAATTTACTTGACAGGCAAAAATGCTGATTTAATCGTGGTCGCGAGAAGTAATTAGTTAGATTTGCCTTTTTTCGTGAGTGGTTTTATGATAGCATGATTGAAGATTACATTGCGTAGTTTTACGTAAATTGACTGATAAAGTTGAGGAGGCCTTCTTCATGGCTGTGAAAATCAAAACGCAATATGGCACCATTGACATCAACAATGATGTCATCGCAACGGTCGTTGGTGGTGCTGCCACTGATAACTATGGTGTTGTTGGAATGGCGTCAAAGAACCAAATCCGTGATAACGTCAATGAAATTCTGCGACGCGATAATTATTCACGTGGCGTCGTTGTACGCCAAGAGGAAAACGGCGTGGCCATTGATGTTTACATCGTGGTGGTTTACGGCACGAAAATTTCTGAAGTTTCAAAAAACGTACAACAAAAGGTTCGTTACAACTTAGACAGCATGCTTGGCATTGCAGCCAACTCTGTTAACGTAACCGTCCAGGGCGTTCGGGTCCTGGCGGATTAGCTGATTGTAGCGAAGTGGGGGAATTTGAATTGGAAGCAACTTTAACAGCCATCACAAACCTCGAATTCGGCAAGATGGTTCAAGCCGCCTCAAAACGGTTAACGAACCAGGCAGAATTCATTAATTCACTGAATGTCTTTCCAGTGCCTGATGGTGATACAGGAACCAACATCTCACTTGCCTTTGCGAGTGGGGCAAAGTATGAACGTGACGTAACGTCAACTGCTGTTAGTGACCAAGCGGCTGCCTTAGCCAAAGGGTTGTTGATGGGGGCTCGTGGGAATTCTGGGGTCATTACATCCCAGATTTTCCGCGGCTTTTCAAAGAGCGTTGAAGGGAAGGCCACGTTAACGGCGCAGGACTTTGCTGAAGCATTGGCTGCGAGTGCCCAAACAGCCTATAAGGCAGTAATGAAGCCCACTGAAGGGACAATTTTAACGGTGATTCGTGAGGCTGCTAAGGCGGGCCGCGATGAAGCTGAAAAGACAGATAACGTGGTGCAGGTCATGGATGCAGTGTACGACGCTGCTAAAGTGGCATTGGCGTCAACGCCAGACTTACTGCCTGTTTTGAAGCAGGTTGGTGTTGTTGATTCTGGTGGCCAAGGGCTTGTGTTCATTTTTCAATCATTTGATGATGTGTTGAACGGGCGGACGAGTGAAGATGACATTGACACGCCGGATGATGCCCAGATGGATGAGATGATCAACGCTGAACACCACAGAAGTGTTCAGGGCGAACTTGACCCAAGTGACATTAAGTACGGTTACTGTACTGAAATCATGGTGCGCATCGGTGGTGGTCAACAAGTTGATCGGAAGTTTGATTACGATGAATTTTATGGTTACCTGGCAACGTTGGGTGATTCACTATTAGTCATCAACGATGATGAAATTGTGAAGGTTCATGTTCACACGGAACATCCTGGTGATGTGATGACATGGGGTCAACAATTTGGTGATTTAATCAAAGTTAAAGTGGACAACATGCGGCACCAGCAGGAAGAAATTATGGAACAAGATGAAGATGAGTCAGCTGCCGTTTCTAAACCAGCGACGGCCCCTGTTGCAGCACCTGAGACAGCCGTTATTTCGATTTCTGCTGGTGATGGTGTCGCTGACCTCTTCAAGAGTCTTGGTGTCACAAACGTTATTAGTGGTGGTCAAACGATGAACCCAAGTACTGAGGACATCGCGAACGCCATTAAGAATAGCGGTGCCAAACGGGCCATCATTTTACCAAACAACGGGAACATTTTCATGGCTGCTGACCAAGCCGCTGAAGTGGCTGAAATTCCAACGGTCATTGTTCATAGTAAGACGATTTCACAGGGAATGACGGCGTTGCTTGCCTATAATCCTGATGTGGACCTGACGGAAAATCAACAAGCGATGGAAGAAAACCTGAGTACCGTTAAGAGTGGTCAGGTGACCCATGCCATTCGTGACACGACCTTAGATGGGATCACCATTAAAAATGGTGAGTTCATGGGGATCGTGGATGGCGACATTAAGGTGACGGACCCTGATTTATTGGGGGCAGCAACCAAGATGGTGCAGTCTATGTTGGATGAAGACAGTGAAATTGTCACGATTATCTTTGGTGCGGATGCGACTGAAGCAGATGCGTCGGCCTTAGAAAACGCGATTATGGAGCTGGATGATGAACTTGAAGTTGAAATCCATGAGGGTGATCAACCCGTTTACCCATTCTTGATTTCGGTAGAATAACAATAACGCGTGACCAATGGCGGGTAACCCTGCTTCGGTGATGCAAGTCGGCGCCCATGGACAGTTTTTGTTCATGGGCGTCCTGCGTGCATTGGGTGAACGGGTGGTCACGCGGGTACATAGTTGTAAGAACTACGAAAATTGCACGTTCCTGTTGTTTTAACGTGCTTTTTGATACCATGGAGTGAGAACTTTGATGCTTAAAAAGGGGGTGATTGATCATGTCAGAACCATTGAAATCGTTGGAAGATCCGATAACGGTCCTAACGGGTGTGGGCCCGCAAAGGGCGAGTGCCTTAAGAAGTTTAGGCCTTGTCACGGTTGGCGATTTGTTAGAAAACTACCCGTTTCGTTATGAGGATTTAGAGGCTCGGGATCTGGCGACCGTCACGGAGGGGGAAAAAATCACCCTAAAGGGCACGGTGGCCACGGAGCCAACAACAGTCCGGTTTGGACGGAAGAAAAGTCGGTTAAACTTTCGCTTATTAGTTGGTCATGACGTGGTCACTGTGACCTTTTTCAATCAACCCTGGCTTGCTAAACAACTAACGGTTGGCCAACAAACGGCGGTGTACGGTAAATGGGACGCCACCCGCAAGAGCTTGTCCGGAATGAAAGTGATTACCAGTGCCGGTGATGCGGCGTTTGGTGCGATATACACCACCAATAAAAGTGTGCGGCAGTCCACAATCGCCCAACTGGTCAAGCAGGCGTATGAAGGTTACCATGACGTGATTTATTCCATCCTGCCGGCGTCACTAATCACCAAGTACCGGTTACTGGACCGGCAAACAATGATTCATGACCTTCACTTTCCAAAAGATCCAGAAGCGGCTAAACTGGCGCGCCGAACGGCCGTCTTTGAAGAATTTTTCCTGTTTGAACTCCGGCTGCAAATGATGCGGGTCAAGGATCATCAGGAAGCGGGCATGAGCATTGAATACGATAATCACGCGCTCAAGACGTTTATTGAAACGTTACCATTTGAATTAACGGCCGCTCAAAAACGGGTCGTGAATGAAATCTGTGCTGACATGAAACGGCCCCTCCACATGAACCGGTTGCTACAAGGGGATGTTGGGTCTGGGAAGACCATTGTGGCAGCAATCGTCATGTACGCTGCCATTACGGCAGGTCATCAGGCGGCCCTAATGGCACCCACCGAAATCTTAGCGGAGCAACACGCGAAGAACCTGGCCGAGGTATTTAAGGATGTCCCCGTAAACATTGTGCTCCTGACCGGGTCCACCAAGACAAAAGCACGCAAAGAGGCACTCAAACACTTAGAGAGTGGCGAGGTCAACCTGATCATTGGGACGCATGCACTGATCTCAGATGACGTGGTGTACCATAACTTGGGGTTGATCGTCATCGACGAGCAGCACCGCTTTGGGGTTAATCAACGGCAAGCGCTCCGAAAGAAGGGTGCCCATCCAGATGTGTTGGCAATGACGGCCACCCCGATTCCGCGGACGTTACAAATCACGGCGTACGGGGAAATGGACGTTTCAATTATTGACGAACTGCCTGCTGGTCGGCAACCGATTACCACACGGTGGATTCGAAGTAACCAGGTCGAACCCGCCATGGACTTTATTCGGCAGCAGTTAAAACATGGTCAGCAAGCGTACGTCGTGACACCCCTGATCGAGGAATCAGAGGCCCTTGACGTTAAAAACGCTGAGGCCATTTACGAACATCTGAGCGAAAATTTTGCACCTGATTTTCGGGTGGGCTTACTCCACGGACGTCTGAAAAATGACGAAAAGGCCGCGGTGATGGCTGCGTTTAAGGCAGATGAATACGATGTTCTAGTGTCCACCACGGTTATTGAAGTTGGGGTGGATGTGCCGAATGCAACGGTCATGCTCATTTTTGATGCCGATCGGTTCGGTTTGGCACAGCTGCACCAACTGCGGGGCCGGGTTGGCCGGGGGAAAATTGCTTCCACGTGTATCCTGGTGGCCGATCCGAAGACGCAAGATGGGATTGCGCGGATGCAAGTCATGACGGAGACAACTGATGGTTTTCTTTTGGCGCAAAAAGATTTAGAATTACGAGGATCCGGTGATGTTTTAGGGATTAAACAATCGGGGGTACCTGTCTTTAAGGTCGGGGATCCTGTTGCCCAACTGAACATTCTCCAGATTGCCCAACAGGAAGCCCTGACGTTGGTCGAGACACCTGATTGGCAGAGCCAACCGGAAAACCGGGAGTTGGCGGGGTATGAACAGCACCAACTCAAACGCCATTCAACCTTGGATTAATCATTTAATTAATGACATGAACTTAGTTTAGGAAGAGAAGGTCAAACACTGTGAAAATTGCTGTAGATGCTATGGGTGGCGACAACGCCCCCGTTGAAATCGTTAAGGGTGTTGAACTTGCCCGCGATGCGTACCCTGACATGGAGTTTCAATTGTATGGGTTAGCAGATCAGGTCACCCCGCTGGTAACAAATAATGAGCGCATTACGGTTGTCCCCGCTGGCTCTGTGATTGCCATGGAAGATGAACCGGTTCGCGCGGTTCGGACGAAAAAGGATTCATCAATTGTGTTAGCGGCGACCGCCGTCAAGAATGGTGAAGCAGACGCCTTCTTTTCAGCCGGGAACACTGGTGCCGTTTTAGCCGCCGGGTTATTTGTTATCGGGCGCATCAAGGGAATTGACCGGCCGGCGTTGACGACCACGCTGCCAGTTGTCACCGGCGATGCCACGGGTAGTTTTACCATGCTTGATGTGGGAGCTAACGCTGATTACAAGGTGACCAACCTTGAACAGTTTGCCGTGTTAGGAAACTTTTACGGGCAAACGGTCATGGGCTTAACCAAGCCACGGGTTGGGTTGCTGAACAACGGAACGGAAGCTGATAAGGGTGACAAGGTCCACCGGGAGGCTTACGAACGGTTGGGACAAATGCCAGGGATTAACTTCATCGGAAACGTGGAGTCACGTGAATTGCTCAACGGAGCAGCTGACGTGGTTGTGACGGATGGTTTTACCGGGAATGCGACGTTGAAGGCCATTGAAGGAACTGCACTATCAATGTTGTCCTTGATCAAGGCAAAAATCATGGCCTCCACAGCAGCGAAAATGGGTTATGTATTGAGCCGCAACGCGTTTCATCAGGTTGGTCAAGTGATGGACTATTCCAAACATGGTGGTGCCGTCTTGTTGGGATTAAAGGGGGCCGTGGTCAAAACCCACGGATCATCCAAGGCCGAAACGGTGCGCAACACCATGGGCCAAATCCACCAAATTGTTGCGAGTGGTTTGATTGAACAAACGGTGACGTACTTTGAACAGGACGCCGCCAAGGCTACCACAACAGATGGCGATAAATAGCTCGTGCCCCCTAGACATTAGGGCACGAAAACGATAAACTAAATGACTGTAAAACACTACTGAGAAACTAGGGAAATCATGACTAAACAAGAAATTTTTGATAAAATCGCTAGCATTATTGCAGACCGATTTGAAGTTGAAAAAGATAAGATTACAAACGAACTGAACCTTCGGAATGATTTGGATGCTGATTCAATCGATTTTGTTGAATTTATCATGGAATTGGAAGACACGTTTGGTGCCGAGATTTCTGATGATGATGCTGAAAAATTAAGTACGATTGGCCAAGTGGTGGATTACATTTATAACCATCAGGAAACCGCTGAGTAGGTCCAGAATGAAACCGCCTGTTAAAGGCGGTTTCTTTACTAATAACAATCACACGACAAGGAGTGACCATTTTGATCCCAGGATTACAAACAGAATTAGCGACACGGTTTAACATTCATTTTAAGAACCCAGCTTTACTGGATGAGGCGTTTACCCAAGCAAGCTATGTTAATGAGCACCCCAATCAGGGACTCAAGTTTTACGAACGCATTGAATTTTTGGGCGACGCTGTTTTACAACTGACGGTGTCCGAATACATTTATCGGCGGTATCCAGAAATGCCACAAGGTAAGTTGACCCGGTTACGCGCGGCCATGGTCCAGGAGGCCAGTTTTTCAAAGTTTGCCCTTGAATGTCATTTTGATCAGTACATTCGGTTAGGCAAGGGTGAAGAAAAAGAGGGTGCCCGCCAGCGTGCGTCATTACTTTGTGATATTTTTGAATCGTTTATTGGGGCACTGTACCTCGACCAGGGGAAGGACGCTGTGGTGGCCTTTATCAGTAAGGTCATTTTTCCAAAGCTTGACGCTGGGTGGTTCGATCATGCTATTGACTATAAAACGGCACTTCAAGAGTGGCTACAGCGCAATGGCGATGTGAAAATCGACTATGATTTAAAGGCAGAAGATGGTCCCGAAAACGACCGGGACTTCACCATGACTGTTGCCGCTGATGGGAAAATCATCGGCGAAGGGACAGGGAAATCAAAGAAAAATGCGGAACAAGCAGCGGCATTACGAGCGCTGACTGACCTTCGGGGCCAACAAGAGACACTGGTGACCCACGGGGACAACGCAACCGCTAAATAACGGATGGACGATCAATGAAACTAAAGACGTTAGAAATCAGTGGGTTCAAATCCTTCGCTGATAAAACGAAAATTGAATTTATGCCTGGAATGACCGGCATCGTTGGTCCGAACGGAAGTGGGAAGAGTAACATCATCGAAGCGATTCGTTGGGTCCTTGGGGAACAATCCGCTAGAGACCTGCGGGGCACCAAGATGACCGATGTTATTTTTTCTGGATCGGCCAATCGGAAAGCGTTAAATCGGGCAGAGGTCGCGATTACGTTTGATAACTCGGATCACTATTTGAAGAGTGATTTTACCGAAGTTCAGGTCATGCGCCGGCTGTTTCGGAACGGTGACTCACAGTACTTGATGAACGGACAGGACTGTCGGTTACGCGACATTTTAGAACTGTTCATGGATACCGGATTGGGTCGTGAATCATTTTCGATTATCAGTCAGGGCCGTGTTGAAGAAATCTTCAACAGTAAACCAGAAGACCGCCGCAGTATCATTGAAGAAGTGGCGGGCGTTTATAAATACAAGCAAAACAAAGATAAGGCTGAGCGGGAATTAGGAACGACCCGCGATTATCTGAACCGGGTCAACGACATCATTGCGGAGCTGGAAGACCAGCTAGAACCATTGGCTAAACAAAGTTCACTGGCCAAGGATTATCTGGAGCAAAAGCGCCGGTTTGATGAGTTAGATCAGACCCGGTTGGTGATTGAGATTCGCGATCACCGTCTTGAAAAGCAAACGGTCGACCAGCGCGTTGAGCAGGTTCAGACAGCGGTGACTGACGCCGAAGCCCGGGTCAATGACCAGTCACAAACGGTTAGTGAGCGGAAGGCGCGTCGTGACGAATTGATGGCCGAAAAGGATAAGCTGCAAGCAACACTGCTGCGGTTGACCCAGGAAGTTGAGCAACTCTCTGGGTTGCAAGCGAACGCGGCGACCCGGACGGAGTTTCAGGCGCAACAGGTTGCTGAATTAACGGCTAGAATTGAGGCTGCTAAGGCGGCCCAAAAAACGGCGACCGCTGAACTGGCGACAGTAACAGCTGCGTTAACAGCGCAACAGGCTGAGGTGGCAGAAGTCAACCAGCTGGTGAAGACGCTCTCAGCTGACAAAGTTGAACAGCAAGAGGCCCGGTTACGCAAACGGCTCACAACGCTCCAGGATGATTACGTGGAGCAGATGCAGGCATTGACAACGCTGCATAATGAACGCCACTTTTTGACCCAGAATCATGAGCGTGGGGGCCAACAAAGTGCACGGTTAGACGTTCAAACCGAAAAACTGCAGACGGCAGTGACCGACCTTCTCACACAACAAGAACAGTTAGCCCAAACGCAAGCGGATGCAGAGCAAAAGCAGCAAGCACTGACGGAGCAAGTTCAGTCCGCAACAAATGAACATGCAAAGCTAGTTAGCGATGCAGAACAGGCGCAAAAGAACTGGTATAACGCATTAGGCGTGCAGCAGCGGGCCCAAGCACGTGCCGAAAGTTTGGCCGCCTTGAGCGACGATCACGCTGGGTTTTACCAGGGGGTCAAAGCCATCTTGAACCAACGAAGTCAGTTTGACGGGCTCATTGGACCAGTGGCCGACTTGATCACGGTTTCAAAGGACCTCACAAAGGCCGTTGAAACCGCGTTGGGAGCTCAGCTTCAACAGTTAGTGGTTCGTGACGAGCAGACGGCGCGGCAGGCGGTTGCTTATTTAACGAAGCAACGTGCCGGACGGGCCACCTTTTTGCCATTGACCACGATTCATGGACGCACACTTAGTCAAAGTCAACTTGATGCTGTGGCAACCATGCCTGGTTATGTTGGGTTAGCGAGTCAATTGGTTCAGGCAGAGGCCCAAATCAGTCCCGTTGTGGATTACTTGCTGGGGACCACGGTTATTGCAACCGGTTTACCAGCCGCAATTGAAATTGCTAAAGCTGGTGGTCACCGGTTCCGCATCGTCACGACGGATGGCCAGGTGATGAACGCGAGTGGTTCCATTACTGGTGGGGCGAACCGGAATCAGCAAGCGGGTCTTTTAAGTCAACGCACGGAAGCAACGGAGCTTACCGCCGCCATTAAGAAGATGACGGCAGAATTGACGCAACAAGAACAGCACGTTGCGGCCCTTCAAAAGGCAGCGGTTGCTAAGGCAGATACGTTAAAGACACTGCGGCAACAACTCGCCACTGCGACGGCTGAGGCCCAGCAAGTTACCGGGCAAGGTCAGTTATTGACGGAACAAATTACTGTCGCAAAACGGCGGTTGGAAGCCAGTCAGTTTGAGCAACGGCAACAGAATGATCAAGCGGCTGACTATCAGACCCAACTTGCGGCCAATGAGAAAAAAACGGCGGCAGTAACGGCCGAACTGGACGCCCTTAAAGCAGAACAAGCGGCGCGACAGGTGGAACTCACAACGCTGACCGCGGATGTTAGTACAAAGGCTGCTCAGCTACAAGAAAAACAGCAGTGGTTAGCTGCCGCGACGGCGCAAGTAACGGCCCGGCAGGCCGATCAGCACCGGTTGCAAGAAACGGTGACGGCCCAAACCGCTCAGTTAAACGCTGACCAACACCGCTTGACCGTTGTGACGGATCAACAAACCGCCCAGGGGAAAGACAAACGGTCGACGGCTGAGCAGTTGGCGGACGCTCAAAAGAAGCAACAAACAACCAGTGATCGTTTGACCCAAACGGAAACCGAATTAACGGGCATCGTTGAGATGGTTGCGGCTACAGAGCAGGACTTAGAACGGGCCCAGGGATTGCAGCAGTCTGCCCTTCGTGAAATGAATGATCTTCGGGCAACACAGTCACGGCTGGCAACCCTGTTAGATGGTGCGTTAACACGGCTTAGCGAGACCTACCACGTGAGTTTTGACGACGCCCAGGTTGATTTGAGTGATGCTGATCTTGATGATATCAAGAAGCAGTTGAAGTTACTTAAGTTGGGGCTCGACGAACTTGGTGACGTGAACATCGGCGCCATTGAAGAATATGAACGGGTCTCTGAGCGATACGACTTCTTGGATCGTCAGCGAAAGGACCTCTTGACCAGTCAACAGCAATTGGAAGAAACGATGGCTGAAATGGACGGTGAGGTTTCTGTTCGCTTCAAGCAGGCATTTGACGAAGTTGCCGTGGCCTTCAGTGAGATTTTTGGTGAAATGTTTGGTGGTGGGAAGGCAGAGCTTGTCTTAACGGATCCCGCCAATATTTTGACCACAGGAATTGACATCATGGCCCAGCCCCCTGGCAAAAAGTTCCAGCGGATGAGTTTGTTATCCGGTGGTGAACGGTCATTAACGGCCATCACGCTGTTATTTGCCATTTTGGCAGTGCGGCCCGTTCCGTTCGCAATTTTGGATGAAACAGAAGCTGCTCTTGATGAAGCCAATGTTGTTCGATTTGCACGCTACCTTAGAAACTTCGGCGGTGGCACCCAGTTTATTGTGATTACTCACCGAAAGGGAACGATGGTGAATGCAAACGTCCTCTATGGGGTGACGATGCAGGAATCTGGGGTGTCAAAGATGGTTTCCGTCTCGCTGGATGATGTCGAGAGCGTTTCATAACAAGAAAACAAAGTGGGTGAAGCATAATGGGATTATTTGATATTTTCCGGCGGCGTAACGCTGCGGAAAAAGCAGCAACGAGCGCGGCTGAATCCTCACAAGCTGCCAGTGAAGCAGAATCAGCGACAAGTGTGGTCAGTGAGTCAGCTTCCGTTACCAGTAGCGTCAGTGAAGTCACTGAAGAACCGCACAGTGAAACCATAGCGACGTCAGCGACACCGGTTGTTGAACAATCAGCAGCTGAAGAACTAGTGAGTGAACCGGCCTCGGCCGCAACGAGTGCGAGCGAAGGGGTCACGGAGAGCCAGGCGGCAATGGATGATGTTGTCATGTCCGCGGGTGCAACGGAGGCAAGTCCATCGCAGGTAAGCCAGGCGGCCACGAGTAGTGCAACGTCCGCGGCACCAGCACCGACTTCTGACGCCGCGGTGAGTGCCGAACCAACGAGTGAAGCAGCCCCAACGTCGACGGAAGTGGACAATGACGAAGCGGCAGACGAAACTGCCACGCCTGAACCGGCACAAAAGAGCGATAGTGAGCTGTATGATAAGGGATTAGAAAAGTCACGCCAAACGTTTGGTGACCGGTTAAACGCCTTTTTGGCCAACTTCCGCCACGTGGATGAAGACTTCTTTGATGATTTAGAGGAAACGTTGATTGGCGCTGACGTTGGCTTTAATACGGCCGTCACGATCACGGATGAACTCCGCGACGAAGTTAAACTCCAACATGCGAAGAAACAGCAAGACGTTGAAAACGTCATCGTTGAAAAACTTGTTAACCTGTATGATCAAGAGGGTAACGGGGAAGATAATTCGATGCACATGGCAGCCAGTGGCCCGACGGTGATCTTCTTCGTTGGGGTCAACGGTGTGGGGAAGACCACGACCGTTGGTAAAATGGCCAACATGTATAAACAACAAGGTAAATCTGTTTTGCTTGCCGCGGCTGATACGTTTAGAGCTGGTGCCATTGAACAGCTCCAGGTGTGGGGCAAACGTGACGGGGTTCCAGTGGTGGCCCTGCCTGAAAAGAGTGATCCTGCTGCTGTCGTATATGACGCAGTGCAACGGGCCAAGGCAGAAAACGTCGACATCTTGATGGTTGATACCGCTGGGCGGCTTCAGAACAAGGTCAACTTAATGAACGAACTGGCAAAAATGAAGCGGGTGTTGGCGCGTGAAATTCCAGACGCACCGCATGAAGTGTTGCTGGTTCTTGACGCCACAACGGGTCAAAATGCGCTCAATCAGGCAAAGACGTTTGGTGAAGCGACGGACGTAACTGGAATCGTGTTGACGAAGCTCGATGGAACCGCTAAGGGGGGCATCGTGCTTGCCATTCGTAACGAAATGCACCTTCCCGTGAAGTTTGTTGGGTTGGGTGAACAGGTTGCGGATCTACGACCGTTTGATCCAAATGAATTTGTTTACGGCTTATTTAAGGGCCTGATTAAGGAATAACGTAAAAATTTAGGCAAACAAAAATGACTGGCTTTCCATGATTGTGGGAAGCCAGTCATTTTTGTTTGGTGAGATAGGTTAAACAGTGGTGCTCAACTGGGGCCGTGTGACCAGTTGTTCATAAACATAACTGGTTTCGTTGACGCGATACACACCATGAATTTCACCGACTTTAGTGAAACCCATCTTACTTAATAAATGTTGCATCGGTTTATTATCCTGATGCGTATCGATCCGCAAGCTTTCGATGTGCGGATACTCTGCCTCAACGTGGGCAATCAAGCCTTCAAACATGGTGGATGCGTAGCCCTTGCCGGCGTGATCAGAATGAATGGCAACCCGGTGAATGGTCAGGTAGGCGGTGGTTTCTTTCAACCAGTTACCCTGCAAATTAGCGTATGAATCGTCGGGAGCTGGCATCACAGTGACGGTGCCGATGGTTTCTTCGTCGTCAGAGGATAAGAGGTAGGCATAGCCGTGGTCGATGTCTTGTCGGATGTGTTCAGGAGCCGGATATTCACCCTGCCATTGGTCAATTCCTGATTCAGCAAGCTGGTTACGGCCGTCACTTAAAATGGCCATAACGGTGTCAAATTCTTCAAGTGTTGCGCGATGAAATTTCATAAAGCAATCTCCTAATTCATGTAAGGTTACACACGATCAAAGCCGTGCTATTCAATAAAACGGTCGCCATCTTTTGGGGTATCATACCCATTCATGCCGATTTGAATGGCGATAATGAGTAATTGCATTGCTGGGCAAAAAATGAGGGCCAGGACCATGGCACCAATGACAATAAAAAATGTCTGCCACTTGGTTGCCCGGCGGTAGACGTTTGTCGCGCGAATGTCCGTCGCAGCTTTGTGATAGCCGTATTTGTCATTTTCATTGACGATGGTGTGACTTAAAACAATGTACGAACTAAACCACAGGAAGTACACCAAACTGTAAAATAATTCTGGTCCGCGGGCGTTGATTCCTTCACCGACCCACGCCGTTGCAACGGGAATAAATGAGGTTGTAAAGAGCCAAAAGTTGTTTGACCAGTAGATCCGTTTGGTAATTCGCTTGGTTTTGCCAAACATATAATGATGGTTATACCAGGCGACCCCAATCATGAGGTAGCCGACCGCATAAACAATTAGGTGCGGTAATTCGTGGTAGATGGCGCTAAATTTGAGTGACGATGGTGTTTTAAATTCTAGCAACATGATGGTTAGAATCACGGCAAGTACGGCGTCTGTAAATGCCTCGACACGACTTTTATTCATGTGGGTTAAGATAGCCTCCTCGAACAAGTTTTAAAAACTAGCAAGTACACAATATGATAGCTGAAAACACGCAAAAAAGACAGTCCGGAAGTGATGAATTTATGTGCTGTGAATCGTTATGGAAACAATCGTTCAACCAAATTATTGCTGATGGGAAACATTTACTTTATTGACGAAATTAGTTGTGGGTGAAATAATGGGAGACAACCTAGTTATGAAAGGATGATGACCTATGTGGCAAGCATATAAGGAATTTTGGTCGCATTATGCGGATTTTGTTGGCGTTAGTAATCGACCCCAATATTGGTTTGTTTATTTAATTAATGCGGTGATTGAAGTGGTGTTGATGGGGACCGTGGTCTGGATGGCATTTTTATCAAACGATGGTCATTACTCAACGCCTGAATTAACGGTAACGGGGATTGCACTTGTCCTGTTATTTTTGTATAGCGCCGCAGCACTGGTGCCAGCACTCGCGTTGTCTGTTCGTCGCTTACGGGATGCGGGCTTTCACTGGGCACTGATTTTTATCATGTTGGTCCCATACATCGGGTGGATTCCGTTGGTGATTTTGCATTGCTTCCCAACGGGTGCCGGGGTGTACACGCCAGTAGAGACAACGAAACATTAGTCAACCGCTGTGAATTGTTAATGAGCCATTTAGTGGCATAATGTACTAACGTAAATTGGCAGTTAGTTGGTCCCTAATCGGGGGGCATCAACTAACTGCCAATTTTTTATTGCTGGGTATGTGCATTGGATGAATCTAAGTCAAACAATTACTTACAGCTGTTTCCGTAGAAATGCGACGGCTAATCCAAGGAGATTCAAGAAGATCGCACCGCAGCTAAGGGCAAAGAAAAGCGTTTGTGAACGGGGTGCGTGAGAAGAAATGGTAACCTGATTATTGCCTTTTTTAAGCGCCAGCTTCATATTGTGCGGCTCTTGGCTTCGTTGAGCGTGGCCGTTAACGGTAATGTCATACGGAACACCACGGTACTTTGCAATCATAAGGTTCGTGTTTTGAGACCGGTTAGAAGTGATTTGATAGGTAATCTGATTGAAGGAACTGTGGTAATGGCGAATGGTTACGCCCTTAGAACACTTCAATGCCGATTTTTTAGTACCATGATGAATGACTGCTGGTTTGTAGTCTGACGCATTTGCATTTTTATGGTTAATGATTTCTGAGTAGGCATTAACCGTAAAGGGTGTTTTACCCGCATCAAGGTTACTAGGATTTGAATAATCCCTTTCATATTGAAAAACTGAGACAACTGCGAGAATCATCAGAATAGAAGTAAAAATTAAAATGGGCTTAACGGGCGTTTTATTTTCAATCCAGTAGGTCAATAAGGCAACGGTCAATAAAAGTGCCGCTAAACCTAACGCCCGGCCCACAAATTGGAACTGAGCAAAGATGGTGTGACGAAGGAGAAACCACGGCCACCAACTGAACGTTAAAACAACAACACCCCCAGTCGCTAAACTCCATTTAGGCCACCGTAAGGAAGTGCCGGTTTTAGTTGTAAGGGCCCGATAGACTAACCAAATGAGGGCAATCGTGCAGATGAGGCCGAGACTCCACGCGTATGCGTTTTCGTATATTGAGTTATTAATAAGACTGTTAAAGACCGTTGTTGGAAGAGCGGCTACGGTGTAGCTAGAGGGCGGGAGGATCTTATTTTGAAGTGATAACGTAACGATGTTGGCTAAGGCAAGCGATGCACTTAGTCCTGACAGCACAGCAGCAAGACCGAACTGGCAAACTTCGGCCAGGTGAACTTGGCGGTGAAAAAGCCGCCAGATTTCTGCTAGTGCAACGAGTAAGACTGTGGCAAAAAGTGATAAGACGTGACTGTTAGCGATTGCACCCATGCCGAGCGCTAACCAAAGCCAGCCACGACGATTATGTTGCCAAATGGTCCAACAACCAAGGAGGACAATTGGGAAAAAAGCGTAAGCCAGCGCTTCACCTAAGGAGCTCCGGGCATAAAGGAGAATGAGATGATAGCCGTTAAAGAGGTAAACGCTCATCCCAGCCCAGCGATAAATCCGGTTGGTTGTCAGTGAACGGGCAAGGCAGTAAGCAGTGATCCCAGTTAAAAAATTAAGTAAGAAGAGCCCTGCAACCCATGCGTGAACGGGATTTGCGATAAAAAATCTTGGAACGGCAAATAAAAGGAGCGTTAGCCAGGGGTACATGCCAGAGACCGCGGTTAAGGCCTGATCAAGCCCAATGAAAGAAACAAGTGGCGGGAGCTGACCATGATGAAAGGCTTGGCTAATTGACTCGATTCGACTTAGGTGAATTGACCCATCCCACGAAAGCTTGAAGGGAACGTGTAGAAAAGCGGGAAGCGTTAAAATAATTGTGCTTAAGAAAATGAGGCCGGTGGTTAAAATAATGGAGCGCCACCGGGAGTGGTCCGTAGACGTCATTCGAAAATCTCCTTAAATTTAAAGCTAATCGCTTTTTTTGAAATATTTGGCTAAATGAGTTTTGCTTGTAAGTTAAATCCTCTGTGATTATAAAATAATGTTGATGGTGGTTCAAGCAATCAATCTACCTGAGTGATTTTTTTAATTTTACCAAAATGCCTTTGCAACAAGGAAAAATGTTAATCCAATAAAATATAAACGATTTTATAATAATTTAATCTTGATTCTTTGATAAAATAAATCTAAACAATAACGATGATCGATGGGCGGAAATGTTTACGATTCGTGATGTGATTATGTCTGCTGTTTTTAAGCTTGTGACGGTTTTAAGCGACAAAAAAGCCGCGAAAGCAATTTTTGCTTTCGCGGTAATTCCCGTGACTTCGTTATTGTTTAGGTTCATTTGGTTCAATCGTATGTTCACCACGTCCTTGAATTTGGGTAAACTTAGGGACTTCGTCATGGCGTAAATGGCGAACGTGCCAAGAACGGGTGACGTGACCCGTTTGCCGACGACTGTAAATAAATAGTGTTGCAGCGAGGACAATAAGAAAGAACCCACCCATCATGGCCGCGTACACGGGTTTGGTAATGGTTGTGCTACTAGTGGGTAGAAAAGTTGATCCAAAGACCAGTAGTGAACTGATCAATCCAAGGCCGCCAATAACAAGTTCGCTGCCAAAGCCACCGGGCACCTTAAACGTCGCCGTTGTAAACTGACGTTTTAACGAGAGCCGCAAAAAGGCTGTAAACATCAGAATGTACATCACTAAGTACAGCATAACCGTTAACGACATCGCCATTGAAAAGGCGGCGTTATTTCCGCCAAACCCAACGGTCAGGACGAGACCAATGAGGGTTACTAGAGCTCCCTGAAGGATGACAAGGCGAACGGGGACCTGATCTTTGTTGACGGTACTAAACCACGGCGAGAGGATGTTATCTTCCGCAGTGACAAGCAGTGATTTAACGGGACCAACGATCCATGAGCTGATTTCACCCAGCATTCCGACGGCCATTAAGAGGCCGAGCCCCTTTACGACAAGGCTTAGTGGTTGGCTTGTAATAATGTTGATCATTTTGGCAATGGCCTGAATTACCCCCTGGTTCAAGGATAATTCACGTGCAGGGACAACGGCGGCAACGGAAAGGCCACCAAATGAGTCAAGCACAATGGCAAACACGACCAACACAAGCATGATCAATGGATAGTTTCGGGCCGGTCGCTTGAGGTCCATGATGTAGGAAGCCGAGGCTTCAATGCCGGTAAAGGCAAGAATGTACGGCACAATGGTTGTTAATGAGACACTGTGGCTGAGCGTGGTGACGTTACTGCTGATACTAGTTGTAAATTGAAGTGGATGCCCTTGAAGGAGGTAGGCGATC
Source organism: Furfurilactobacillus entadae (assembly GCF_045862745.1). Lineage (NCBI taxonomy): Bacteria > Bacillati > Bacillota > Bacilli > Lactobacillales > Lactobacillaceae > Furfurilactobacillus > Furfurilactobacillus entadae. The sequence continues at coordinate 157,228 of NZ_BQXN01000001.1, forward strand.
CCAAGTCCTAACAAAATGAACGCCGGTAGCACGATTCCAAGCATAAACGTCCATTTGACGATGCGGTCCGTTCCGTTGATGCCCCGAAGCTGGCCCGCGGTCATGACCCAATAAATGAAGATAAATAATGCAAATTTAAGCCAAGGGTTTGTGTTTAAACTGGGAATCCCGACGGCATAGGCTAAAACCCCAATGACAAAATAAATCATCGTAATAAAATTAACGGTGATCTGAAGCCATTGAAAGAAAATGGCAATGAACCCAGCCCGCTGACCAAGCCCACCCTTGACCCAGGTATAGACACCACCATCGTGCCAACCGGGGACGGTGGCCATTTGAGCAGCGACAAGGGCAACAGGCAGGAACCAAAGAAGTCCAGCAGCCACCAGGAAAAAGGTTGCTAACAGGCCAGACTGTGCAAATGCGGGATACTCATCGGCTGACATGAGCATGGCAGCAGTGAGCGTAAAAAAGCCAAAGGCACTAAGCGTCGGTTGTGATTTCATGAGGCATACCTCGAATTTGTTTGATGTGTACTTCTAACGTATCACGATTGGTTAAAAAGGGCTACCTTATCCATTGCAATCGGTTTTTCTTAGTGTTCAAGCCGCAAGCAAAATGTTAAAATACCAAGGTATCGGTTATGATAAGGATGATTACATGGAAATTGCAAAGAACGATCGGATCAACTCACTCTTTGAGTTTTATGAGCCGTTGTTAACAGATAAACAGAAATCATACATTGAACAATACTATGGTGATGACTATTCACTGGGCGAAATTGCAGAGAACTTTTCGGTGAGTCGCCAGGCCGTTTACGATAACATCAAACGGACTGAGAAGATATTGGAAGGCTATGAAACAAAGCTTCATCTGTATGCCGATTTTTTAAAACGAAATCAGGATGCTGATGCCATCGCCGTGTACGTTAGCACCCACTATCCGACAGATAAGCTGTTAGCACAATTAGTGGAGCACCTTGAATTAACGGACAGTGAAGCTGAATAAAAGCAATTAATAAGTTAGTTTATTGGAGGAATGACGCATGGCCTTTGAAGGGCTTACAGAACGATTACAAAATGCAATGAAACACCTGCGCGGTAAGGGAAAGGTGACAGACGCCGATCTCCGTGAAACGATGCGGGAAATCCGGTTAGCATTATTAGAAGCCGATGTTAACTTTGACGTGGTGAAAACGTTTGTTAAAACGGTGCGGGACCGGGCCACTGGTTCCGACGTGCTAGACGGGTTAAACCCGGCACAACAGATCGTTAAAATCGTTGATGAAGAACTGACCAAGACGATGGGGTCGGATGCGACGGCGTTAAACAAGTCGCCAAAAATTCCAACCATTATCATGATGGTCGGGCTTCAAGGGGCCGGGAAAACCACCACGGCCGGGAAGCTCGCGAACAAGCTGAAAACAGAACAAAATGCCCGGCCACTGTTCATTGCGGCCGACGTCTACCGGCCCGCAGCCATTGAGCAACTGCAACAAGTTGCCCATGACATTGACGTGCCGGTCTTCCAGTTGGGAACCGATGTTGATCCCGTGGAGATTGTTCGCCAAGGGTTAGCGCAAGCTGATGAGAACAAGAACGATTATGTCATCATCGATACCGCCGGACGGTTACAGATCGATGAACAGTTAATGGACGAACTGGCTAACATCAAGGCGTTAGCGAAACCGGACGAAATTTTACTGGTTGTGGATGCCATGACCGGGCAAAATGCCGTGAACACAGCCACTGGGTTCAACGATAAGCTGGATGTTACCGGGGTTGTTTTGACAAAGCTCGATGGTGATACCCGTGGTGGGGCAGCCTTATCAATCCGGGCCGTGACCGGGAAACCAATCAAGTTTGTCGGTGAAGGGGAAAAGATGTCCGACTTGGACACCTTCCACCCGGACCGGATGGCCTCACGGATTCTTGGAATGGGGGACATGCTGACCCTGATTGAAAAGGCTCAGCAAGTTTCTGATGAGAAAACGGCCGCGCAACTGGAAGAAAAGATGCGGGAGAACTCGTTTGATTTTAACGATTTCCTGGATCAGATGGACCAGATGAACAACATGGGTGGTATGGAAAGCATCATGAAGATGATTCCTGGCCTAGCCAACAATCCTGCCTTGGCCAACGCCCAGATCGATCCAAAGGACATGGCGCACATGCGGGCCACGATTTATTCGATGACGCCGCAGGAGCGTGAACATCCTGACGTGCTGACACCAAGTCGGCGGCGGCGGATTGCCGCAGGTTCCGGACGGCCAATTCAGGAAGTTAACCGGATGATCAAACAGTTTGATCAGATGAAAAAAATGATGAAGCAAATGTCCAATGGGAACATGGGGGCACTTGATCAGATGGTTCCGGGCGGTCTTGGGAACATGCTTGGCGGTGGTTCTGGTATGTCTGGCCGTCTTGGCAAGATGGCGATGAATCGAATGGTTCGTCAAACGAAGAAGAACAAGAAAAAACGGTTGAAGAAGAACAAACGGAGCCGTTAAACAAGTGCGTGGATCACAAGAACTCATTGTTAAGATGAGTTCTTTTTTTGTGCTCTGACAGACAATGGACGGAGCGTTAAAGATAAATAGGGTTAGTCATTGTTTCAAACTTATGAAAGCGCTATGCTTAAGCTGTGAAAACACTTTCAAATTGGAGGGATGTTACATGGCTATCGTAGTTTCAACGCTAAAAGAGACTGCTGACGAGCACCGGGTTGCGTTAACGCCGGGTGTCGTTAGTCGTTTGATTAAGGCGCACTATGAAGTATTAATTGAACAAGGGGCCGGTGTTCAGGCCTTTTACCCCGACAGCGCGTACACAGAGGCCGGGGCAAACATTGTCAGCCGCGAGCAGGCGCTCTCACAGGCCGATGTGATTGCAGTTGTCAATCAGCCAGATCAGGCCACCGTGGCGCAGTTGACCGCGGGCCAGACGTTGATTGGATTATTAGCACCATTGACGGACCCGGACGGTATTCAGTCGTTGGCAGACCGTGGTGTAACGGCATTAGCGTTTGAATTGTTACCACGGACCGTCTCACGGGCCCAAACAATGGATGTCTTGAGTTCCCAAGCCAGTGTCGCTGGTTATAAGGCTGCTTTGCTTGCAGCGGATCGGTTCTCGCGGTACTTTCCAATGATGATCACTGCCGCCGGAACGGCCAAGCCTGCCAAGGTCTTGGTATTAGGAACTGGGGTTGCTGGTCTTCAAGCAATTGGGACAGCGAAGCGGTTAGGGGCCGTGGTGTCTGGCTATGATGTTCGGCCAGCGTCTCGCGGTGAAGTGGAATCACTGGGGGCCACCTTTTTAACGACCTCTGTTTCAGGCGCTGGCGAGGGTGGTTACGCCCGGGAGCTGACGCCGGAAGAAACACAACAGCAACAGGATGAACTCGCCGGGTTTATTGCCGAAAACAATGTGGTCATAACAACGGCGCAGGTTCCTGGGCGTAAGCCGCCAGTTCTTGTCACTCAGAAGTCGGTTGACGCAGCAACACCCGGAACCATTTTTATTGACCTTGCGGCAAGCGACCTTGGTGGAAATGTTGCCGGTTCGAAGCCTGCAACGACAGTAACAACGCCTGCAGGAGCCCAGATCATCGGGGCCGGTGACATGGCGAGTCAACTACCGGCCGCTGCTTCTGATATGTTTGCTAAAAACGTGCAGGCTGTTGTGAGTTACATCACCGCAGACGACACGTTAACGTTTGACATTGATGATGACGTTTTGGGCGAACTGATTGCAACAAAAGACGGTGAAATTATCAGTCATCGCTTGCGGGCCGCCATGAAGATGCCTGACCGACAACCGAAAACACCAGCCGGTGAACCAGCTAAGGACGGTGAGTGAAGATGAGTCAAGAATTATATTCGAATTTAGCCATTTTTGTTTTAAGCCTGCTTGTGGGCTTTGAAGTTATGAGCAAAATTCCGTCAACGTTACAAACACCAATGATGTCCGGTGCAAACGCGATTCACGGGGTTGTTGTGGTTGGTGCGTTTGTCATTGCTGCGGAGGCAAATAGCTGGGTCTTTTATGTTTTAGCCTTTCTCGGTGCCTTTTTCGCAGCCATCAATGTGGCCGGTGGTTACACCGTAACGGATCGGATGTTAGGGATGTTTAACCGACCAAAGAAGTCGAATTCAAAGGAGGATGATCAAAAATGAGTGGATTAATGACAGCCTCCTCGTTGGTCTATTTAGTCTCTGCTGTTTGTTATGTCATCGGGGTGCACATGATGCGGTCACCAAAGTCAGCCCGCCGTGGGAATGGCTTATCGGCGATTGGGATGTTTTTAGCGGTGATTATGGTCATTGTAACCCTATTGGTTGATGGCAAAATTACTGGAATCGGCTGGCTTGTGCTGATCTCAGGCCTGGTTCTTGGTGTTTGGTATGGGGTCAGTCGGGCACGAAAGGTTCCAATGACGGATGTGCCACAGTTAGTTAGTTTGTTTAATGCCGTTGGTGGTGGTGCGGCGGCCGTTATCGGAATTTTTGATTACACCGTTAAAGCAAACGGGGCTCATCTGGCAGTAGCATTTTCTATCCCAGTGTTACTCGATGTGATCATTGGTGGGATTACCTTCTCAGGGTCGCTGATTGCAACCGGGAAGTTATCCGGACATGTACCGGGAAAACCCATCACATTTCCAGGGGCCCGGATCGTTAATGCACTTGTTATTATCGCGATGTTAGTGGCCGCATGGTTAATGGTTGGCATGCCCACAAACGCGTGGTACGTTGTGTTAGGACTCGTTGCGAGTCTTATTTTTGGACTTTTGATGACCTTACCAATTGGTGGGGCCGACATGCCGGTTGTTGTATCCCTGTTAAATGCATTTACTGGGTTAGCCGTGGCCTTTGCCGGGTTTGTCATTGATAATCAGGTCTTGATTATTGCCGGTGCCTTAGTTGGGGCGGCAGGGACCATTTTAACGTTGCAAATGGCTGATGCCATGAACCGGTCTGTGGCCAACATTTTGGCCGGTGGTTTTGGGACTGGCGACAGCAATGGCAGTAGCGCCGCTGATGAAACACCTGTTAACGTTAAGGAAACGAGTGCTGATGATATTGGTTTGCAATTGGCTTACGCAAACAACGTGATGATCGTGCCGGGCTATGGGCTGGCTGCTGCGCAGGCACAACATGAAGTGGCTGAGTTGGCAAAGCTCTTGACGGACAACGGGATCAACGTGAACTACGCGATTCACCCAGTCGCTGGGCGGATGCCAGGGCACATGAACGTGTTGCTGGCAGATGTCAATGTTCCGTATAACCAGATGAAACAGCTTGAAGAAGCTAATTCAATGTTTGAAAATACGGATGTTTCCCTCGTGATCGGGGCTAATGATGTCACGAACCCACTGGCACGTGAAAAGGGAAACGCGATTTCCGGGATGCCAATTCTGGACGTTGATAAATCGAAGTCTGTTGTTGTCATTAAACGGTCGATGAGTACCGGTTATGCCGGGGTCCAGAACCCATTATTTGCGTTAGATAATACGCAGATGTTCTTCTCTGATGCAAAGAAAGGGTTACAGGACATTGTCGCTTCAACCAAGGAGTACATTAGCCAGTGATGTGACGAGGTTTATGGACAATTAATTTCCTTTGCGTGAATCCTTTTCGGAGAGCTCATCATCAGAATGGTTAACGGTTTGGTTAACAGTAGACACATTTGAATCGTGATTTTTATTAAAGTCATCCATTTTTTGGATGGCTTTTTTTGCCGTTGCTTAAATGGTTGATGGTAAATGAGCAGGTGAGTTTGCGAACGCTAAATAAAAAGGCCACACGAATGTGGCCAATATGAGCAGATTTATTTTGGTTTCCCAACGACTGAAAAGAATCGGAGGCAATAAATTGCGCTAATGCCAACAAGGATATAAATAATTCTGGAAAGAATGGCACCTTGCCCACCAAAAATTGTTGCGACTAAATCAAAACTGAACGCACCCACTAGTAACCAGTTTAGGCCACCGATGATCAGAAGAATTAATGCCGTAATATCTAAAGCTTTCATAAAAGCCTCCCTTATTGGTGAAAACTCGAGTTACAAAAATGCTTATGCATTTCATAAGGGAAATATATTATAACCGGGCGTAAAATTCAAAATAGGTGCTTTTGGAAAAAGGCATTATTTAATTGGTTACTTTTAAAAAGGCCCTATCAGCACCGTTTGGTTACTGATAAGGCCCTTGAAGGCTAACCTAGTGTTAAGATGATTGAACCAATCGCGGTAACAAGGCTTGCCACTAACAGACTAACTGCGATTAACTGCTGCCCCTTTAAAGCAACGCTAACACTAATTCCCATGAGTGTTATTGCAATTAAAATTAATAAAAGAAACATGGCAAGGGCTCCTTATCGCTAGATTGAACTAATAATTTACCCGTAGTCTAACATTGGCCATGAAGGAATTACATTATTCTTCCTCGAACATTATTAAGTAGAAAAAGTTTTTAAAAGCAAAAATAACCACCACCAGTTAATTGAATGAACTGGTGGTGGTTATTTTTTAGTGATTATTAATAACGACTAACGGGTCCGCCGAAGCCGGATAATTAGAAGGGCTCCTAACGCGAAACAACCGCCAACCATTAACGTAAGACCGATCTTTTCAGGTGTCGCTGTGTCTGGCAGCGCAGACTTTTTTTCTGATTGCTTTGGTTGGCTTGCAGAAGAAGTTGTGCTACTTGTCGAAACGTCGGCTGAAGACTGATCTTGGTTCGTACCAGGAATTGTGATCCCTGGTTTGTTTTTGTCGGAACTTGAACCGACGTTTGAGCTTGACGATGAGTTAGAGCTTTTACTTGAACTCGAGGATGAGCTAGAACTGCTGCTTGAGCTTGATGAACTCGAAGATGAGCTTGAGCTACTGTTACCACTGCCGCTTGCACTTCCGTTTGTTTGTGGAACGCTAGCGGTCGTTGATTCTGAGCCGGAACCGTTACCACTGGTTCCCCAAGTCATGGCAGCCTTATTTTTAAAGACTGTTTCGCCGTCAGAAGCGATGGCTGGATCAACAAACGAGGTGGTGTAGTCAATGACGTACATTTGTTCTTTGCCACCTGGAATGGTTAAGTCAAAACCATTGGCACTTGTACTATCTACATGGTAATCGGTGCCTTCTTTTAATTGGTTATCACGTTTATAAGTTGCCATGGTAACAGGATCAACCCAGTAGCCGGAGGAAACGGTAATACTATTCGGATTCAAAATTTGGTTTTCATCAACAAGCGTGTCCGTGACGTGAATGTTGGTGAGGGGGAGCTCATTACGATTTACAAGGATCGTCCACTTGATGATGGGGTCGCTGTTTTCATCCAGCGTTAAAGAGCCTTTTTTCGAGAGGTTTTTGCCAGAAACAGCCACGTTGATTGGACTTGTCTGTTGCCCTTCACTTGTTTCAAACGGAACCTTTGATTCGCCGGGATTAACGACGGCAGAATTTAACTTCGTGGTGAAGTTAATGGTTCCGTGAAGGTTGTCGAGGCTCGCTGCCGTTTCGTTAAAGGTCACTACTACTGAGCCATCAGCGTTAATGTTGACGGTTCCTAATTCGGTGCCGTCATCAGCGGTTAGCAGAATTTGGCTGGGTTTAGAAACAGAGAGTTCGTTAGGTAGCTGGATGACCATCTGATCACCAGCCTCGACCTTAGTCCCAGCAGGTGCTGCCCAGTCATACTGAACTTTGACACTACTTGCGTAACTAAAATCTGGACCGTTGGTAATTTGAGCGTTTGTTATGAATTCATTACCAAAAGTGGCAGCCTTTGTTTCGGCGACACTTAACGCGCCGGTGACAATAAAGGCAAGCAAAGCAAGAAGCCACCAAGGAAAATGGTTTTTCTTCATGAATAAATTCCTCCAATCATAATTTAAATAATTACAAAATAATAACCGCCTCTAATATACAACACCCCAAAGGAAACGATTTATTTAGAAATTATTTATAACTGCGAAATTTATAATGGTTCAAACAAAAATAGTCCATCACCAGGAGGACTGGTGATGGACTATTTCGATCATTTAACTCCGGCAGGCGGGCTCGAACCGTCGACAACCTGATTAACAGTCAGGTGCTCTACCAACTGAGCTATGCCGGAATAACAAGCCTTATTGTCGCGTATTCTTCGGGCGGTGTCAATTAAAATCATAAAACGAAGTAAAGGGGTTTTAGTAACGCATTTCCTAAAGGACTGATATGATGAAGTAATGAAGGGAAGCAAGATAAAATGACTGATGAAGAACCTACCAAAATGCAGTTTGCAATTGGCGATCGGGTGACGTGTCAACATTTCACAGGGTTGCCTGAAAACTTTTTGGGCACAATTTTGAAGGTGGACGAGCATGCGGTGCTCTTAACGTTACTGGCGACTGATTTTCCTAAAAGTGCCCAGCAAACGTTAATTGAGTTACACCATCGAATCGCGGTTGCGAAGCGATTGGTGGCGCCAATTAACCAGTGAATTTCGGTAAATCGTAATTGATGCTTGCTCTTGTCGGTAAATAGCGTTAAAGTATAGTCATTGTATTGATGGTTCGGTAGTAAGTGTACTAGTTCGTATGAATGACAACCTTTCTGGCCAGCTTTAGATGCAAAATTAATTTGCGCAATTGCGTATGGAGGTTTCATTCATATGGAACAAGGTACTGTTAAATGGTTTAACGCTGACAAGGGTTACGGTTTCGTAACTCGCGAAAATGGTGACGATGTATTCGTTCACTTCTCAGCTATCCAAGGTGACGGCTTCAAGACTTTGGACGAAGGCCAACACGTTACTTTTGATGTTGAAGACAGCGACCGTGGCCCACAAGCTACTAACGTTGTTAAGGACTAATTTATTAGCCTTTAAAGACCATTCGCTAATTGCGAATGGTCTTTTTTTATTCTAAAAATGAAATTCGCTAATGATTGGTCTAAGGTAACCGTTTGTTGGTATACTATGTGAGTTAAACGATACTAGGGAGGTTTGTCATAACCATGAATGAACAGCGTCGGCAAACATGGGGCGTCACATTAGCAAGTTTAGGCGCATTACTATGGGGAATATCTGGACCCATTTCCCAAGACTTATTTCAGCACGCTGGCGTGTCGCCGGAGTGGTTGACCGGATTGAAAATGACGATTTCTGGAATTCTTATTTTGGCAATGGTCACGGCACGCCAGAGATCACGCGTTTTAAACGTTTGGCGGAAGCGCAGCGATGCGCTCATGATGATCGTCTTTTCATTAATTGGAATGGCGGCCGTTCAATACGTTTACTTCTTAACGGTGCGGGCCTCTAGTGCGCCAACGGCAACCATTATGCAAACGTTGGGGACCGTGATGATCGTACTATGGGGGATCTTTTATCATCACGATTATCCACGGCCAGCCGACATTTTAGCGGTGACACTTGCATTATTGGGAACCTGGTTGCTCGTGACGAAGGGCGATTTGTTTCATTTAGCAATTTCGCCAGTTGCGTTGATGTGGGGGCTTCTCCTTGGCTTGAGTGGTGCGCTGAACACGTTACTGCCAGCGAGTTTACTGCGGCGTTACGATACGTTAACGGTGGTTGGTTGGTCGATGCTTTTCGGTGGGCTGACGTTTACCGTCATTCACCCAGCATGGCACGATGTGCCAACGTTAAGTTTTTGGAACTGGGCGGGCGTTGCCTTTATTGTTTTATTTGGGACGGCGCTGGCATACATTAGTTTTATTGGAAGTCTTAATTTGATTTCACCAACGGTGGCGGGGCTGTTAGACGCCTTTGAACCATTATCAGCAACCATCCTGGCCGTGCTATTTTTAAACGTCACGTTCAATGGTTGGGAATTGTTTGGTGGTGCGTTGATTTTAAGTACCGTCTTTATCCTGTCATGGGCAAAGCCGGCAGAAAATCGCCAACAGCCCGAAACTCATGCTGATGACGTGGATGCCCAATAAAGGGGAGGTAAACCGATGCAACGAATGTCTAAACGGTGGTCGTTAGTTCTTTTGGTATTGATCGGGCTGGGATTAGGAATGGCCCCCAAAACGGTCCATGCTGATCAGATAACAACGTCTGAACAACGACAGATCAAGTCATTACGGCAACGTTACGGTCAGTTAAGCCATCAAGCGTACGACGAGAGTAATAGTTATCAAACCAAACCGCAGTTTAAAACAAAATTACAACCGGGGAAACTGACATCACGGTATCAAGACCAACTGTTGGCCTACCTAAACTTTTACCGTTCACTGGCGGCGTTGCCAGCGGTGCGTTACGGGTTAAACACAACCGCTCAGGCGCAAACCGCGGCGGCAGATATGGCAGCTGCAAACGGCTTTTCTCATGGCTTAAAGGGGTTAAAGCGGCCCGGCTACGTAACAAAGGCGCAATGGCAAACTGGTCAACAAGTTACCATGAACAGTAACATTGGCGAAATGAACGTCCCGGAACGGCTAGATGCAACAATGGGCAATTACGTCCGGGATAACTTTAATGTGGAAGGGAATAACACGGGGCACCGTGCCTGGCTGCTATCACCCATCATTCATACGGTGGGGATCGGGGTGGCCTATAAACCGCAGGCAACGTTTGCATACAGTGATATTTATTTTGCAGATCAAAGTGATGATCAACGGTCGATTGTGCCAAATCGCGCTCAGGTGATCAATTATCCGACGGCGGGTGTTTTCCCAAGTGAGCTATTAAAGACGAAGGTCCCGTCCCGTCCCGTTTACTGGTCGAGCAATTTTACCGTTACTCAAAAGGCGACGGGAACGGTCAAAGTCACCGTGACGGATTTAACAACAAACAAGCGGATGACTGCTAAAAACGTTCACTTAGATCAGAATCAACACTTTGGTCATTTTGCTAGCATTCTAACGTACCGGCCTGCTGGACCTGTCACTGATGGACACCACTATCAGGTTAAGGTAACGGGCTTATCGCAATATCCAAAGGGCTATCAATACTCATTTTTAGCCTTTTCATTAGCAAATTAAACTAGCTAAATAAAGCGACCATTAATTGTTATAAATTTGTGGTCGCTTTATTATTTTTATATGGCATTTTTACTAATTGTAGATTACAAATTGCCGACAAATCCACCACATCCTAGTAGGTAAACAGTGCAATGCCCATACTGGCGGGTGTTGAAGAAGACTGTATATAGCAAGACGGTTTTATTAGCTTGCTTGCTGGAAAAAAAGGTTCATGGTAAAGTTTACGTAATGATTAAAGGATGATTTATTGAAAACGCAATATTTTTAAGGGGCATGCAAATGAGAATTAAGCTTTATAAAGCTGGTAAGTTCTGGGTCACCTCAGGAGTTGTTTTAACAACCTTAATCGTTGGTGGGATGAAGGCGTCTGCTGATGCAACTGTCAGCCAGCCAGCCGCAGCGACAACACCAACCGTTGCAAGTACAGTGACAACCGCTGACAAAGCAACGGCGACTTTGAATTCTAATGCTGATCAGCAAACAGAAACAGCACAGGCTGTGACTGCGGTTAGCGCAGGTTCAACGGCAGCTAGCAACCAAAGTAGTGCAACTGTGAGTGCAACTAGTGCAGGTTCAACGGCAAGTAGCAATCAAAGCAGTGCGGCAACAAGCTCGACTAGTTCAAATTCAACTGCAAGTAGCAATCAGAATAGCTCAGCAACAAGCACCGTTGATAACAGTAGTGAAGCAAAACGTGTCTCTGATGAATCAAGTTCATCAACGTCTGCTAGTCCCGTGAGCTCGGCATCAACAACTGATTCAGAAGCTGCAACGAAAACCGCAGCTTCGGCTACACGCGTTGTAAGAATGATGAGTGTTAAAACGACCAGTGCTGCTGTTACGAATGGTTGGACAACGGTAAATGGGATTACTCAATATAATGTAAATGGAAAGCCTGCAACTGGTGAACAAAAAATTGATGGCATTTGGTATTTGTTTGATGCAAAGACGGGTGCATTACAGTACGGTTTTCAGAACTTGCAACCCTATAATGAAAACAAAACTGTTTATTATGACACTCACGGCAAAATGGTGTATGGCGAAGCAAAAATAAATAACAATTGGTATTTATTTGATTCTATTACGGGTGCCATGCAGTATAACTTTCAAAATTTAACTAATTACGGTCATAATAAAATTGTGTACTATAATGGCAACGGCCAAATGGTTTACGGTGAAGCCAAGATTAACAATAATTGGTATTTGTTTAGTCGTGATGATGGCGCCATGCAGACTGGGTTCCAGAATTTAGCCAGTTATGGACTCAACAAGATCGTGTACTATAACGGCAACGGCCAAATGGCGTACGGTGAAGCCAAGATTAACAATAATTGGTATTTGTTTAGTCGAAATGATGGCGCTATGCAAACCGGGTTCCAAAATTTAGCTAGTTATGGGCTCAATAAAACCGTGTACTATAATGCCAACGGTCAAATGGCGTACGGTGAAGCCAAGATTAACAACAATTGGTATTTGTTTAGCCGAAACGATGGTGCCATGCAAACTGGGTTCCAGAATTTAGCCAGTTATGGACATAATAAAACGGTATATTATAGTAACAATGGCCAAATGGTGTATGGCGAAGCAAAGATCAATAATAATTGGTATTTATTTAGCCGTGACGACGGATCAATGCAGTATGGTTTTCAAAACTTGACTAATTATGGCTATAACAAGGTTGTTTACTACAATGCGCAGGGCCAAATGGTGTATGGCTCGCAAGTTATTAATGGCCGGACGTATAACTTTGATCGAGTAACGGGGGCGTTAATCGCTGATTCAATGATGAATGGGATCGATATTTCCAGTTACCAACCAGGGATCAACCTGTCGGCAGTGCCTGGTGATTTCGTTGTGATCAAGGCAACTGAAGGGACTTCTTATGTTAATCCGTATGAAGTTTCTCAATACGCTAGTGCGCAGGCCGCTGGGAAACTGGTCGGGTTGTATCACTTTGCTGATCCTGGTACCAGTGCTGCTGTGCAAGCAACGTACTTTGTGAACAACGTTAGAAACCAATTAGTTGATGGTCATGCTTTACCAGTGCTTGATTTTGAAGGGGCCGCGGTTTCACTTGGACCAGCATGGGCCGAAACGTTCTTAGATACAGTTGCTAATTTAACGGGTGAAACGCCAATGATTTACATGAGCAAGTCGGTCACCCGGGAATACGACTGGAGTTCTGTAGCAGCGAAGTATCCGTTATGGGGTGCTCAGTATGCTTCAATGAACGCTCAGTACGGCTATGATACTGATCCATGGACGGATAGCGGTTCGTGGGGCGCTTGGGGTAACAAACCAAGTATTTATCAATATAGCTCAACGGGACGTCTCAGTGGTTGGGGCGATAACCTGGATTTAGATTTGTCATACGTTGGGGCCTCAACCTGGGCACAATGGACTAACGCCTAAGTAAATTAATTTAACCAATCAAAAAGCGCGCTTCCTGGATGAGATTTTCCAGGAGGTGCGCTTTTTAAATTAGCGTTTAGAACGAACTGACTAATGATTGGATCTTGCTAACAATCCCATTGACGTTGCTGCTTTTAAGGGTGCTAGTGGCATCGCTTGGGGTAGTGGCACTTGAAAGATCATCTAACGTGCTCGAAACCTTAGTCAACTGTGAACTCATAACGCTTCGAGAAACGGCGTTCGCATTGCTCTGCTTAACCTCAGTTTGAAGTGTGTTAACCTGTGACTGGAGGTCAGAAATGCTGGCTTCATACTGGGTCCGATCATTACTACTTTTATAATCCGTTACCGTTTGTTGAAGGTTTTTAATTAAGGCTTGGGTCTCCTTAGATTGTTCCTTTAAACTGGTAATCTGGCCACTTAGTTTACTGTTCTCGGACGTTAACGTTGCCTGTTTGGAAGAAGCTTCCGCAGATGACGCAGCCGCTTTTGAGGAAGCCTCTGCACTAGATGACGCAGCCGCTGAGGAACTTGCTGCCAAACTTGATGAGCTGGCTGCGGCCGCTTCATTTTGCGCATGCTGATGTGCTGAAACACCCCAAATCACAAGGCACAACATGATTAGTCCAGCAATAACGCCATAGATGAGGCGGCGGTGCTGTTGCTTTTTAGCCGGCTTTTGCTGAGGTGTACTACTATTAACGGCTGCCTGACTAGCGGCGGCTGATTGCGGCGCCGATTCAACAACAATCGGGGAGCGCCCGTCTAAATCTGCTTCAGTGTTAACGATAATCAGCGTAAAGTACGCCCGCGCCACGTTGCCGCGGTCGTCCATAACTGCAACGGGAACCTGATGACGGCCAGGAACCGAAAAATCAATATTTTCAAGGTTGGCGTTCAAATGCGGGGTGAGATCAACACCGCGACCATCGACTGCGAGTGCACCGGCTGCTTGAAGTAGCCGGGCGTTTGTGGGACGGTTAAGGGCGTCTGATTTGACAATTCTTAACTCTGGATGATTAAAGGTGATGCGTGGGTTTGTGTTATTTTCCATTACAAGCTCCTTCACTTTAAAAATAAAGTGACGTTTTCGTCTGATATTTATCGTTAATGTATCATAAAATGACGCGGTAGATAATTATGTTTAAGAAATTTGGCGAGAGCTTAACCTTCTTAATGATATCTAATAAAATTCTGTGTTTCGTAGCAGGGAAACCCCGTTAGCAAGCTTTTTTGAAGTGTAAAGAAAAACCTCTTGACACCCTGTTGAGAGTTAGATAAACTAGACAACGTTAAGAAATTAGGGAGGAACTACAAATGTCAGTTAAAATTCGTTTAAAGCGCATGGGTTCTAAGAAGCGCCCATTCTACCGTGTTGTCGTTGCAGACTCACGTTCACCTCGTGATGGTCGGTTCATCGAACAAATCGGGACTTACAACACGTTGGTTAACCCAGCGGAAATCAAGCTTGATGAAGAATTAGCAATGAAGTGGTTGAACGATGGTGCCCAACCTTCAGATACTGTTAAGACAATCTTCTCACGCGAAGGTATCATGAAGAAGTACCACGAAGCTAAGTTTACGAAGTAGTCATTCGAGGTGCAATTTGCATGAACACTTATCAAAGTAATCAATTAACGCAGGATGAAGTGGCCGGCTTGCTGGTCACACTGGTTAAACCACTGGTTTCTCATCCAACGGCGGTTGCAGTGGCCATTCGGCCAAATGATCGGTTTACGGAGTACGCCTTAACGGTGGCACCGGATGATATTGGTGAGGTGATTGGCCGTCATGGTCAAGTTGCCCAGGCCATTCGAACGGTCCTTTATGGGGTTCGGACAACGGATCAAAAACGGAATCGCTTATTGATTGTTGATGAGAATAAGAAAGGGCCTGAGAGTTAATCTCAGACCCTTTCTTTGTAGACAAAAGGAGGGCATATGGCCTTTTACACGATTGGAAAAATTGTTAATACCCAAGGATTAAAGGGAGAAGTTCGGGTGATTTCATCAACCGACTTTCCGGCTGACCGATTTGCGAAAGGGAAGACGGTCTACGTAACGGCCAATGAACAGAGCGCACGGCAAGAAGCGTTAACAATTGCTTCTATGCGAACACATAAATCCTTTATTTTGCTGAGTTTTAAGGGTTTAGCCGACATCAACTTGGTGGAAAAATATAAAGGTGCAGACCTTTTTGTTGCTGGCGAAGACCAACATCCATTACCAGACGGACAGTACTACTATCATGAAATCATCGGCCTACACGTCATTGATGAGCAGCAGCAAGAAATCGGAACGATTTCTGAAATCATGGCCCCTGGCGCAAACGATGTCTGGGTCGTTAAACGACCCGGTAAGAGTGATTTATTATTACCCGTTATTGACCAGGTCGTTAAAACGGTTGATGTCGCTAACGGTGTCGTTCACGTTGAAATGATGGCGGGGTTAGACGATGAGGATTGATATTTTAAGTCTGTTTCCAGATATGTTTGGTCCAATGACGGAATCTATTGTCGGTAAGGCTGGTGAAAAAGGGATTCTGGACATTAACGTGACAGATTTTCGTGACTTTACCAGTGATAAACACCATCATGTTGACGATACGCCTTATGGTGGCGGTGCTGGGATGTTGCTTATGCCACAACCCATTTTTGATGCAATGGATCATGTTGAAGCAGAAGCTGGTGACCGTGGCCGGGTGATTTTATTAGATCCTGCCGGCGTTCCCTTCACTGAGGCGGTAGCAGAAAACTTTGCGAAGGAAGACCACCTGACATTCATTTGTGGGCACTATGAGGGCTATGACGAACGGATTCGGTCACTTGTGACGGATGAAGTGTCACTTGGCGATTACGTCCTGACAGGCGGTGAATTAGGGGCCATGGTCATGATCGACGCCACGGTGCGCCTTATTCCCGATGTGTTAGGAAACACGGCCTCAGCGCCTGGCGATTCATTTAGTAATGGATTGTTAGAGTATCCCCAGTACACACGGCCAGCTGACTTTCGTGGCCAGACCGTTCCTGAGGTGTTAACAAACGGAAATCATCAGTTAATTGCTGAGTGGCGGGAAAAAGAATCACTGCGGCGGACATACCAACGGCGCCCAGACCTGTTAAAGACCGCTAACTTAACGGTGGCCCAACAACGGCTTTTAAACGATGTGATCGACGAGGAGACGCGGGGCTAATATCTGGTGTAAGTACAATAATGTGTAAAGGAACGGCCCTTTACAGGTCATCGTCACTATGGTATTCTTGTTTATGGCAATTTTTGCCCATAATACCGATGTTCCGCTTGTAGGGAGCCTGCAATGAATGTTGAGTTGAAAGGAAGAGCTCAATATGAGACAGAACCAATTAATCGAAAAAATCACCGCTAGCCAACTTCGCGATGACATGCCTGACTTCCGTGCCGGAGACACGGTTCGTGTATACGCACGAATCGTTGAAGGAACCCGCGAACGGATCCAATTGTTTGAAGGGGTTGTTGTTAAGCGCCACGGCGCCGGCATCTCTGCTACGTACACTGTTCGTAAGATCAGTAACGGGATTGGTGTTGAACGGACTTTCCCTGTTAACTCACCACGTGTTGATCACGTGGAAGTTACTCGTCACGGTCGCGTTCGTCGGAGCAAGCTTTACTACTTACGTGCATTGCACGGTAAGGCTGCCCGGATCAAGGAAGCTCGTCGTTAGACGTGTGCCTAAAAAACGTCACTACAATTATGTAGTGACGTTTTTTGTTTGCCATTCAATCCTTAATAAAAAGGACCAGCGCTCTCTTTTACTTTAAGAGAGCGCTGGTCCTTTTTGAAACTCGTGGATTAAGCTTTAATGCTAGTCTTCGATGTTTTTATCACGGTTCGCGTAGAAGGCCCACGCGATACTCCCGAAGACAATTGGACCAGCAAGTGTTGCGATGGCCGTTACCCAATCCTTAACAATAAATGGTTGTAAAATGGTGAACCCGATTCCAATACTGAGCGTGATCATAACAACGGTCACAACGAAAATCATCCACCGGTGTGAGTGATAGGCGACAAATGGCCGTGGTAAGTCTTCACGTTTAAAGTATGGGAAGGCGCCGACTAAGAACAAGTATGGCAGGGTCGTTGAAACGTTACTCATGGACGTTAACACGCTGTAGAAGAACTTGGAGTCCTGGTGCGTTAAAACGGCAGCAGAGGAAATTCCAACGATGAAGACGATAACGGCGGTGGCTTGCATCCACATTGCAAATTCAGGCATGCCGTGACTGTTCAACTTCGTCATTTTCTTTGGCCACAGTTCTTTTGGTGACCCTAAGATGAAGGACTTCAATGGTGAGTAAATTAAAACGAAGAAGGAACCTAAGTAGGCTAAGAACATACTAATCCCAGCAAAACGGGAGAAAATTTGCCCCATGATCCGGGCACCATGACTGGATAAACCAATAGCGTGGCCCAACGAGATCCCGAGGTTTTCTTCCAGAACATAGGTGATGTTCCCTAAGTTAACGTTTGTTTGGTCAATGACTGTGTGCCAGTTAGCGGAAACACCCCAGAGGAAGATGGTCAGTGAATAACCGATCCCAATCACTAAGGTCCCAATCAAAATCCCACGGGGGAACGTTTTTTCAGGTTTGTCTAGTGAGTCGGTAACCCCACCAAGGGACTCTAACCCACCGTAAGCAAAGATGGCATAGATAACGAAACTAATCATGGCAATTGGTGCTTGGAACTGTGTGTTTGGAGAAGTTGCAAAGTCGGAGAAGTGGTGAATTGGTTGTGCTAACGTGAAGTGGTTAGCGAATAAGATAATCAGGCTGGCAACGATCAAAATGACGTTTAACGCCATAACCGCAATCCCACCAACAGATGAAACACGGGCAATGAAGTTCATCCCCCGTGAAGCAGCCCAGGTGATGGAAATAATCCACAGGACGGCTAACAGCGCAATGGTCAGCGTTGAGTTTAACCCGAAAATGTGCCAGCTCGCAGTCGTATCATGGCCGCTAATGATCGTTGACAGGGTGATCCACACCTTTTGGGAGATCATAACCTGCCAGATGATCCAGGCAGATAACCAGATAAACGTGGCGATAAAGGACCACTGTTCACCAATTGAAGCATCTAACCAGGAATAAATCCCACCCTTTGATTCTTTTAATGATGAGCCGTATTCAGCAAACATCAAGCCACTGGGCAGGAAGAAAAGCAGAGCACCGAGAATGTACCAGAAGATGGCACCGTAACCCATCTGTTGGAAGGCTGTTGGGGTGTTCCCAAAACCAAAGATGGTTGTAAAAATCATCAGGACTAACGCCCCAAGTGACAGGGTCTTTTTCTTTTCCATGTGTTCACAATCCTCATTTCACTATGATGACCATGGCTGATCACCACAGAAGTTATTCTTATAAGTTCTCGTCGGTTGAAAAATTAAGTGGTGAAAAATCGGTGCTGGCGGTGACTAGTGTACTGATCAAGTCACGGTAAGCTGATAGTGCGCGCTTAGCTGCTTGATCATTGGCCGCCGTTAGAAAATCCGTTAGTTCAGTGCCTGTAAGTGTCATGGCGGTAGCGTCACTGGCTGCCAGCTGTGAACCAAGCGTCACCCGGAGATCTGTGCGCACCTGTTGATACTGTCGTTCAAAGTGTCGGTAATGTGCGTCCCACAAGGTGCTAGCTAACTTGAACGTCCAGTAAGCACTGGTGGGGGCATACCGTCCGGTTCCACGTTTGTACGCAGTGGGGGTGTCATTGATCGCCGTGTAAAACGGGACGTAGTTGCTTTGGGCAGCGACACCCATAGCGAGCCACTGGACCCCCTTCAGTTCGGTCGGCATGGTTGGCCGGAGTTGAAGGATGTGGGACTCTTGCGTCTTAGCGAGACTAATGGGACGAAAATCATGGGGATGGTGCGCACCACGGCCAACTGGGTCGTAGTCTGTACCCTCGTAATGATTACTCAAGAAATCCTGAACTTCATGAAGGGAAATTTTATGACTTGCCCGACGAATGAAAGGGAGTTCTTCATTAGTAGGTTCCTGATCAATTTCGGGGTTAAACATTCGTTGACCAATCCAAACCCGGGGCGTGTTGTACATTTCATCGCTGACACTATGGGTTCCGAAAATGTGTCGGAAGTTGAACCCTTCACGATCTGGATTCAGGTTGTGATCATTCACAAAGTCCTTAATTCCAGCTGCAAACATAAAGTTATCGGAGTCCGTAAAGTCAACGGTTTGAATGGCCAACTGGTTGGCAACAACGGCATAACCATCATCCGGAATCCGTTGGGCGACCCATTGATGGCCCGCAGCCGTTTCCATGTACCAAGCTTCGTGATCATCCGCAAATAAAATCCCGTTTGATTCCGTTGTTCCGTGCTGTTCGAGGAGGGCACCCAACCGGGCAACACCCTCACGTGCTGTGGTAATGTACGGTAACACGACGGTGACCATGGCCTCTTCCTGGATGCCATCTGCAACAAAGGGATCAGCGGCTAGGACCGTTTCGTTAGAGTAGGCACTTTCTGTCGCTGACATGGCGACGTTAGCACTGTTGATCCCGTCCTCTTCAAACAAACCGTACTTGTCCGTCCATTCAGGGGTTGCGGTGTAACGTAACGCTGTTAACGGTAGCGTCGTTGTAAACCCGTTATCCTTTGACTTATATATGGGCGCAACGGTCGTCGTTTGTTCTTCATGAACGACAAAGTGTTTCGGCCACGAAGCCTTACTGTCCTCGTTTCGGCCAATCATGATGGAGCCGTCGAGTGATGCCTGACGGCCGACCAAAATACTGGTGCATGCAGAGGGGCGCCGCTCGTCATCTGACGTCATGCGCAAAACCTCACTTTCGTTGAATATAATGTATAAATTTGCAAGAACACATTGAATTGATTGTAGCAGAAACCCCGTGAACTGTACATGACCCGACAGCATTTTGCCTGCTGAATAGTTCGCAATTTAATCGCGTGGTGAGCAGCAAATGATTTGGGGAGGCAAAATATTTCTCAAACACCGGTGAACCTAGTGGTCAAACGGTTGGTCCGTGTGGTTTAATTATGAGCGTTAACTAAATCAACTGAAACTAATTCAAGGAGGACACTAATATGGCGCGGATTTTGAAACAAGATGGCCTGATCAAAATTGTGATTTTAATTTTTTCGTCCATTTGTTGTGCCGTCGCACTGAATGAATTTTTAGTGCCGAGTGACATCTTTTCAGGTGGATTAAACGGGATCGCCCAATTACTCCACTGGGGTTTAAACGTTGCCAATCTGCATGTCGCCACCGGGTGGTTTATCCTTGCCTTTAACATTCCGATCGGCATCGTGGGCTGGATCAAAATTGGCCCCCAATTTACCGCGTGGAGTTTTATGAACTCAATTTTAACTGCGTTGATCAGTTTAGTTTTGCCAACAGCCAGCGTGTCCCATAACCCACTATTAAACGCTCTGTTTGGGGGAATCTTAACGGGGATCGGAATTGGTTTTCCGTTTCGTTACGGTTTTTCAACGGGCGGGATGGATATCATTGCACTCATTCTTCAAAAGACGACTGGCGGGAGTATTGGCACATTGACCATGGCCCTAAACTCGGGAATTGTGGCTGTTGCCGGCTTCTTCATTGGCTGGGAAAATGCGCTATTTACCATTATCACGCTATATGCAACGTCACGAATGGTGGATACCATTTATACGCGTCATCAAAAATTGACGGCCATGATCGTGACGCAGCACCCGGATGAAGTGCTTGCGGATTTACGGCGCCACCTGTTTCGTGGAATCACCGTTATTCCGTCAAAGGGGGCATATACAGGTCAGGGGAACACAACGTTGATGGTCGTCATTACCCGTTATGAACTGTATGATCTGCGGACGTCCGTTTCCAACACAGATCCCGATAGTTTCATGAATTTAATGAACACGGTGGACGTTAGTGGTAACTTTTATGATGAGGCTTCACAAGAACGACTCCGCGAGATTGAGCGGAACCGGTAACAGGAGCACAAATTTTTGGTAAAATGGGGTTATTGCAAACAATTAAGTGGGCAACAGCCCTGAATGGAGTTGCGACATGAATGACGAACAATACATGATGGCGATCGATCAAGGAACGACAAGTAGTCGGGCAATGATTTTTGACCATAATGGCATGGTTGTTGGAAAAGCGCAGAAGGAATTTCCGCAGTATTTTCCGCAACCGGGGTGGGTCGAACATGATCCTGAAGAAATCTGGAGCAGTGTACAATCTGTTATGGCGGATGCACTGATCCAGTCAAATATTGCCCCATACAAAATTCGGGGGATCGGCATTACTAACCAACGGGAAACCACCATCATTTGGGATAAAAAGACGGGCCAGCCAATTTATCACGCGATTGTGTGGCAGTCAAAGCAGACCGCCAGCATTGCAAACGAATGGAAAGCGGCTGGGTTAACGGAAATGATCCGTCAAAAGACCGGGCTTGTGGTCGACTCGTACTTTTCTGCGTCAAAAATTAAGTGGTTATTAGACCATGTGGACGGTGCTCGTGAGCGGGCAGAGCGCGGCGAGTTACTATTTGGAACCATTGATACGTGGTTATTGTGGAAGTTGACCGGTGGGAAGGTTCACGCCACCGACTATACCAATGCCAGTCGGACCATGTTGTACAACATTCATGACCTCTCGTGGGATGATGAGTTGCTGGCTGCGTTTGATGTCCCTAAAGCACTGTTACCGGATGTTCGCAGCTCCTCTGAAGTTTATGGTTACACAGCCAATTACACGATGTCAGGTGTTGCCGTCCCGATTTGTGGGATTGCGGGTGACCAACAGGCAGCGTTAGTGGGTCAGACCGCCTTTGACAAAGGAAACGTTAAAAATACGTATGGCACCGGGGCGTTCATCGTGATGAACATTGGTGCCGAACCGACGTTATCTAACCAGGGCTTATTGACGACCATTGCCTACGGGATTAATGGTGAAGTGACGTACGCGCTGGAAGGGTCCATTTTTGTTGCGGGGTCCGCGATTCAGTGGCTTCGTGATGGGATGAAACTGGTGGAAAATGCTGGTGATTCGCAAAAGATGGCGGAATCAGCACCAGAGGATGACCATGTTTATGTGGTTCCGGCGTTTACCGGCTTAGGGGCACCATACTGGGATCAAGACTTACGTGGAGCCGTGTTTGGTCTGACTCGGGGGACGACTAGGGAACAATTTGTTCGGGCAACCTTACAAGCGATTGCGTACCAAACCCGTGATGTTGTGGATACGATGGTGGCTGACACCGGGTTATCCATCAATACACTTCACGTTGATGGTGGTGCCGCACAAAATGATTACCTCATGCAATTTCAGGCTGATATTTTAAATACGACCATCAAACGAGCAAAGATCAATGAAACAACAGCGCTGGGTGCGGCATTTTTAGCTGGTTTAGCCGTCGGTTTCTGGGCCAATCAGGATGAACTGCGTGCCTTGTACGCGAGTGGTGAGCAATTCACCCCCCGAATGGCGCCAGCCCGGCGTGATCATTTGTATGCAGGGTGGCAAACGGCCATTAAGGCTGCTCAAGCATTTGAAACCACGGATTAAGTTAAGGGAAGATAAGGAATTAACATGAAGGAACAGAATTATTCAAAGGGGATTTTTTGGGCGGCCTTTGCCTCCACCATGTGGGGGATTTCAGGGACCATCTTGCAGTACATTTCGCAAACACAAAACATTCCGGCAACGTGGTTTTTATCCGTTCGGACATTGGGGGCGGGGCTTGTCCTACTTCTAATTGGCTTTTTTCAGGAAGGGCGCCATATTTTTGATATTTTCAAATCATGGCGCCAAATCGGTTGGTTGGTTGCGTACGCACTTTTCGGACTGATGGCGAACTTATTTACGTTTTACATGAGTATTAAGACGGGGAACGCGGCGGCTGCCACGATTTTGCAGTATTTAAGCCCGCTGTTCATTGTCTTAGGGGCCTTATTATTCAAACGGGAACGGCCGTTACGCTCAGACATGATCGCGTTTGCGATTGCGCTTGTCGGCGTGTTTTTAGCCATCACCCGTGGGAACATTCACACCTTGTCCGTCCCAGTTGCCTCACTATTGTGGGGGATTCTTGCCGGGGTCACGGCAGCGTGTTACGTGGTCTTGCCACGACAAATCGTTACCGTTCACTCGCCGATCGTTGTACTAGGTTGGGGCATGCTGATTAGCGGTGTTCTTTTTAACCTGTGGCGGCCAATCTGGGTTAATCCACCTAAGATCACCGTTGGCTTGATTCTTTCAATTAGTACTGTGATCTTAGTGGGAACCATCTTGGCATTCTCTACGCTCCTATACAGTTTGAACTTTGCACCATCAGCCGTTATTAGCATTGTGGATGCCGTTCAACCAGTGGTCACATTTATCTTAAGCATCATTTTCTTCCACTTACAGATCAGCACAATGGAAGTCTTGGGTTCTATCTTGGTGGTTGTTGCGGTGTACCTGCTTCAACGGTGGCGCGGCCAGGCAGAATCACAAATTGACCGTAGCAATTAAATTAATTGGTATATACAAAATGTAAGCATCAAAAAAGCTGTGTCCAGATGAACACAGCTTTTTTGATGCTTACATTTTTTTGATGACCCGGTACTGTTTCTTTTTGTCTTCATCAGATCGATTACTCGTGGCGATTTGATCTTGATCAAAAAGAACGTAGGGGTGCCCATCTTGTTCTGAAACAATGACTAAGCTATGGGGATGCTTACTCTTGTAAATCTGGGCGCTTTGATACACTTCGTTATAATCATGTGCGTTGGCGATGGCATCGCCGGGGTTAAACAGGACGCTTTCTTCTATCATGGTAAAACCTCCTTTGTTCCATTCGGGCTCCCTTAAGCATGGTGGTTCGGCGGCAAAAATGCAATCATTCTGCCTTGGAAAGAGCGGCCGGCAGAGCCAAATAATCCTGTAAGTAATGGGCAACACCGTCATGATCGTTATCGACGGTGGTAACGTCTTGCGCGATGGCCTTGATATCGCTGATCCCATTGGCCATTGCGACACCCCAACCGGCGTAATCGATCATGGTCCGGTCGTTATTTTCATCACCAAAGGCAATGATGTCGTCACGGCTAATTTGGTAGGTCTTTGCCAAGAACGCTAACCCAGTGGCCTTTTCAATGCCTTTATGAGCAACTTCAAGGACGGGCCAACTGCCGCCCCAAACGTTGAGATCAATGTGGTCGCCATAGCGGCTGAGCAAGTCGTCAATTAAATTTTGGCGGTGGTGTTCATCAAAGTAAAGGGTCAAGGCAGTGGGATCAGTTGTTAGGTTGGCTTTATTTAAAACCTGTTCACTGGTCAGCCCCTGAGGGAAGAAGTCGATCGTGCCGTCACTAGCATGGTTAGCCCAAACGTGTTGTTTGTTTTCAGCGGCAATCGTTTCAATGCCTAAATCCTGCTGGTGAGCAAGTAGATCTAGGGCAATGTCACGATCAATGGTGTACTGGTATTCTTGCGCCCACGTTTGGTGGGGCCGGTGCCCCAGTGAACCATTGAAATTGATCATTGTGCTCGTGAGGCCGAGCTGATCGTAATATTGCTGTGAAATGCGGTAGGGGCGGCCCGTGACGATACTGACAATGTGGCCAGCAGAAACGGCCTGACGCAGTGTTTGAACGGTCAAGTCTGAAAGCTGTGATTGATTATTCAGCGTTGTCCCGTCAAGATCAAGGGCAATTAATTTTCGTGTCATTATGGGTAAACCTCCTGAGCGAATGCGTGTGGTTAAAACCACGTTAATGCCATCTAATGTACCGTATTTAATGTCCCCCTGCAACTAATGACGTGAAAACGTGACGATAGCAGGATTTCGGTGTAAGATGTGAGGAATACGGTTCGTGTGAGTCCTTAGATGACTCGGCGAACGATCACGATATTAAGGAGTTTGTTAGATGCAATTACCTACGGGATACGAAGAGAAGTACCGCCGTTTGATGGGGGACACCGAGGCAACGGCCTTTTTTCAAAGTTTTGACCAGCCGGTTCGCCACGGGTTTCGGATTAATCCACTGAAAGCCCAATCGAAACCAACTGAACTGTCGTTAGCCGAACCGACCGCCATTTTGAATGGCTTTATTGGCCGGGTCAACGGGCACACGCCAGACCATACAACCGGCGTCGTGTACAGTCAGGAACCCTCAGCCATGTATGTTGGTGCGGTGGTGGACGCGAACCCAAACGAGCGGATCCTTGATTTATGCGCCGCCCCTGGCGGTAAAACGACACAATTAGCAGCTGGCCTACAGCAGACGGGTCTTTTAGTGACCAATGAAATTTTTGCAAAGCGGGCGGCCATTTTGTCAGAAAATGTCGAGCGTTGTGGCATCATGAATGCAGTGGTGACAAATGAGACCCCCGCACGTTTAGCAAAACAACTACCAACGTTTTTTGATAAGGTCGTCGTGGATGCGCCCTGTTCAGGTGAAGGGATGTTTCGGAAGGACCCGGCAGCCATGGATTACTGGACGCCAGATTATCCAGCAACGTGTGCCACACGCCAACGAGAAATCTTAACGGAAGCCGTTAAGATGGTGCGTCCTGGTGGCACACTTGTGTATTCCACCTGTACGTTTGCGCCAGAAGAAGATGAACAGATGATGGCGTGGTTACTTGCAACGTACCCTGAATTTGAACTGGTTGACCTCCCGGCATTACCTGGGTTGGAGCCAGCACGGCCGAGTTGGGCCGATGACGATCCCCGGTTGGCACGCGCCGGCCGGTTATTCCCGCACCACGTTGCTGGTGAAGGGCACTTTGTGGCCAAACTGGTTCGCAAGGCGTCAGAAACCGATGGAGTCAAAAAGTTAAAGCCAGTGGCGTTACCGCGGCCTGATCGGGAAGCAATTGACTTGTGGCAGGCATTTGTGACAGCACATTTACCAGCTGATTGGCACGAACGGACGCTGACGGTGTTTGGTGAGCAACTCTATGCACTCCCAGCCGGGACACCAGATTTAGGCCGGTTACGAATTGTCCGACCTGGGTTGCACCTTGGGACGCTTAAAAAACGGCGGTTTGAACCAGCGTTTGCCTTGGCTTTAGCCATTCACCCTGCTGATTATCAGCCACGCGTGGCGTTAACAACGGCGCAGTGGGCAACCTACGTGCATGGTGACGTGGTGAATTTAACGGATGCAGCCGGCACAACGGGCTGGGCGTTAGCCACAATAAATGGGAACGGCATTGGGTTTGGCAAGGTGGTTGGGAACACGCTAAAAAATGGTTACCCAAAGGGCCTTCGCTTCCAAGCATAATGGCGTTCAACAAATAAGCCTCAAACAAAAACGACTGAAACCTCCAAAGCGGGAGGATTCAGTCGTTTTTTACTGTGGCTTTATCACACATTATAAATGGCGCTGTGCTTTGTAAGAAAGAAGCGTGGGGGAAAGAATGAACGGAACATCGCGGACGGCAGGTGTTGTTGCTGCGCCCGTTAGCGTGTACAACGTGCGTAAGGCCTGTTGCCAAGCAACGATGGTCTCCAGCAGGGCCTGCTGGCCATCGTGCATAAGAACGTGAAGAAATTGACCAGCGACACCAACACAATCGGCACCAAGCATTAAGGCCTTTAACACATCAAGGGGTGTTTGAACGCCTCCGGATGCCGCGATGTGGAGATCGGTTTGGGCCACCTCAAGAAGTGACTCTGGCGTTGTTTGTCCCCAATCAGCCATGTACGTTAACTCTTTTGCGTGGCGTCGTTCATTTTCGATGGTTGCAAAATTAGTCCCACCACGACCACTCACGTTGACATACTGAACACCAACGGCCTTGAGTTGTGCTGCCGTTTCGCGACTCATACCAAAGCCGACTTCCTTAACGATGACCGGAACGGGGAGGGCAGAAACAAGCGCTTCGATTCCGGCTAACCAGTGAAAGTCGGTGTCGCCCTCTGGCATCACAGCCTCCTGTGCCGTATTGATGTGTAATTCAAGGGCGTTTGCTTCAAGCATGTCCACCACGCGCTCTGCGTCAGCGATGGTGTGGCCAGCGCCAAGATTAGCAAATACGAGCCCGTTGGGGTTTGCCTGGCGAACAACGTTAAACGTGGCCACTTGCTGGGGTTCTGCGAGCGCAATGCTTTGCGAACCGACGGCCATTGCGAGCCCAGTGGCGTTGGCCACTTCAGCTAGCTGCTGGTTAATGCGCCCGGTTCGGGCTGAGCCGCCTGTCATGGCTTCAATGTAAAAGGGGGTCGCCATGGACAGACGGCCAAACATGGTGTGTAGATCAACATCAGCTTCTGCTAGCTCGGGTAAGCCCTGATGGATGACGCGAACGTCAGCAAAGGTCTCACTTGTGGTGTACTGGTGTGTCGCAATGGCGAGGTGCTCATCCTTCCGGTGTGCATGTTGTGATTCCGTGGTTTCTGCCATAACGGCCTCCTTTAGTGGATTATTCAATAGAAGGCTGGTGCAGTTGACTGCCCAGCCTTCGGATTGTTTGTTCGGTTAAACGAGGTCCATCACGTTATGGACACTCAGTGGTAGGGCCGTAATGTCTTCTGCTTCCCAGTCGTGAAGAAGGGTATCAACAGCTGCATGACGATCAATCAGGACAATGCCACAGTCACCACCACCGGCACCTGATGTCTTAGCGGCACTGCCATGGTCCTCAGCGATGGCGCACAGCGTGTTTAGTGCGACGGTTTCGATCGGCACGTGACTGAAAGAACTCAATTGTTGGAGTAACTGCCGGTTGACCCGTAATTCAGTTTGGATGACATCGATGTCACCATCGCGGAACCCCTGAATCATGCGGTCTAGGCAATCACGGCTGGCGGTAAGGAACGCTTGATACTTTGCTTGATCAACGTCACGCGCATCAGAGACTTTATCCACTAAGTGGGACGTTGACGCTGGTGAACCAGTCCATCCAATGAGTAACCGCAAGTCAGTCGGAGGGGTCAATAATTCAACGGCTAACCCGGGCCATTCAAGTGCCAACAGGTCAGTCAATGAAAATTGTTGCCGTTGTTTAGCTAACCACTGGTGGTCAAAGGAGTGGTACGCAATCCAGCCGCCATAAACGGACGCTGCAATGTCACCCAGTGAGCCATTCCCCTGAACGTCGAGGTGGGCGATGGCAGCGAGTTTAAACAAAATGTCCTTGGTCAACGGGAGTTCATAAAATTTGCACAGGGCTTTAACCGTTCCAACAGTCACCGCAGCCGATGATCCGAGGCCAAACTTCTTACCATCCTTACTGTCTAACTGTGAATTGACGGAAAGGTGATAGAACTTTAGTTCACGGCCACAGGCGCGGGCGTAATTTTCAGTCAGTTGAATGGCTGAAAGTAGGTAATGAAACGGGTTATCCCGGTTATCAAAGACCAGTTCGTCACCGGCGCGCCGCCAGTTGACAGAGGTCTCTTTATACTGTTCGGAATCAATGGTCCCAAAGTGCTGACTTTCTTCAATGGTGACCGTCACAAACTGATTTAAAGCAACGATAATGGCTGGAAAGCCAGCCTCAACCACGGCGTATTCTCCGGCAATATAAAGTTTGCCAGGCGCTTGTACGCTAATCAATTCATCATGTCCTTTCAAGACAAAAAATTGCTGTACCGGCAATGAATCCCGTACAAGCATTTTCTGTGGTATCAATTTAATTAAAGGTAGGTGAGCCCTGGGCCGGGTTTAGCGACAACAAGTTGCTCATCACCAAATAGTGGGCGTAAGCGGGCCAAAATCGTTGGTACATCTGCCTGTTCACAGATGACCTTTACGTTTGGACCAGCGTCCATCGTATAATAGCAGTTTACCCCCTCTTGACGCAAGTCGGTAATTGCGGACATTGCGGTAAGGGTGTCCCCGTTGAAATACGTGAACGGTGGCGTTGCACTAAGCGTTGTTGCGTGCATACACATCGCGTTATGCTCGGCAATTTCGCCCACACGGTTTATGTCTTTTTTAAGTAGTGCCGCCGTCATGGGGGCGATATCCGCATTGGCTTGCTTAACCCAGTCAGCAAAGTAAGGCGAGGTTTGTGACTGTTTCATGCCATTTGTACTGCCCACTTTTTTGGCCGTCTTTGACACAACGATCGCAATCATCCGCAGCGGCCAGGTGACCGTTTCCTGAAGGGGTTCTGCAAACGAGGTCAGATCATCATGACCGGCATGCCACTGAACAAAGCCACCAAAAATTGAGCGTGACGCTGACCCTGAACCGCGCCGGGCAAGGCGTGAAAGGGTTTGACCGTCTGTAGGTAATCCCGCTGCTTTAGCGGCCGCGCCGGCCAGCGCAGCAAAGCCCGACGCCGATGACGCAAGCCCGGCTGTTGTAGGTACATGGTTGGCCGTTTCAATGTGAGCAAACGTGGTGATCCCCGCCGTTTGACGAATGAAATCCATGAAGTGCCGGATGCGCTGTTGGCCGGTGGCTGGTAACGTTAACCCATCTAAGGTGAGCTCATCAATGGTCAACGTTGGGTCAAAGTGAACGGTGGTCGTTGAATAAAAATGATCCAACGTCATGGAAATGGAGTCGTTTGTGGGGAGCATCAGCTGTTCATCAGCTTTCCCCCAGTATTTAATTAACGCAATGTTTGTGTGGGCCCGTGCGGTGACGGGGCGATCCAAAATGGTCATGAGTAAGTGTCCTTTGGTTAAATCGATGATGATGAAACGACGGATTAGCGACTAAAGGGTTCGATCCACGTCGCCGATGCACCTTGGTTTTGAAGGGCGTCAGCAACGGCCTGTGCTTCAGCGGCGGAATGGGTGAGGGCAATCATGCAACCGCCAAGACCACCACCAGTGAGCTTGGCGCCCAGTGCGCCCGCTTGGTTAGCGGCGTCAACAAGGCGCTGAAGCACGGGATGGTTTACCCCAAGTGCCGTTAGGTCTTGTTGAGCAGCGTTCATAATGGTGCCCAGTTCATGCGCACGATCATGTTGAAGACACACGGCCGCTTCACGCGTTAACGTGCCAAGGTGGTTAATGAGCTGTTGGCCCACACCGGGGCGTTCAGGATCGGTGAGCAATTCATTCACGGAATTGACTGCTAACCCCGTTTGCCCAGTTACTCCGGTGTCCCCAATCACAAGGTGAGCGTTTAAATGAATTGGAATGTGTGTTAGGGGTTGGTCTTTGATCAGCCACACTGGTTCTGTTGCGCTAACGGTGGCTGCGTCGATGCCTGAAGGCGAGCCATGGGTGATCATTTCTTCGATGTTCACGGTGGCTAGCAGGTCCTGCTGATCGAGCGGTGTTTCAAAGAAGTCGTAGACTGCCCGAACGATTGCTGTTGCGATGGCAGCGGATGAGCCCATCCCACGTTCTTCGGGAATTGTGCTCGTTAGCGTTAATGTAAACGGTTGTGTCTCAGCGTGAAACCGTTGAAATAAGCGGTCAATTAAGACACGAATGCCTTCAAACGCGCCCGGTAGTTCAGCTAACGCACCCGTAAAGTAATCGCTAACGAGTTGACGATCACTAACGCTTTCTTGGATGGTGGCTGTAACCGGTAAATGTTGAAGTGGAATGGCGATGGCAGGTTGATGGTGAACAACACTGTGTTCACCAAGTAAAATAATTTTGGCATGTGCATGGCCGGTGCCAACACGCATATCGATCACCTCGAAACGAAAATTTGGGGTCCCTAGGGCGAATTGACGTCCGCTAACCCATCTAGCACCAATCATACCATAGTTTTTACGGGTTTTATGCGTGTGATCTGCTTTGCCTGATGGCAGAAACAGAGTAAACTAGACCTAGAGATTATTTCTTCGGTACGCAGTTGGTTGCCGAAGTGACGAAAGGCGTTTAAGAGACTAATAATGAATAATGACACAACGTATGCTGTCGTTGACATCGAGACGACCGGAACCAGTGTAAAGGATGGAGACCGGGTCATTCAGATCGGGTGCGCATTCATCCGCCACGGGAAGGTTATCGATCACTACAGCACAAAAGTTAATCCCGGGAAACCCATTCCGGGCAACATTACCCATTTAACAACAATTACAAATAAGGATGTTGCACAGGCGCCGTACTTTGATGATCTGGCGGGGTCTTTGTATGCAATGCTTCAGGGAACCGTGTTTGTAGCCCATAACGTAAACTTTGACTTTCCGTTTTTAAACGCTGAGTTTGCGCGCGTCGGGTATCCGAGTTTACAAATTCCCGCGTTAGACACCGTGACGTTGACCCAAATTTTATTCCCAACGTTAACCAGTTTTCGGCTCCGCGATTTGAGCGCCTACTTTGCAATTGAACATGACCATCCCCACACGGCCGATTCTGATGCGGATGCAACCGGCATTTTATTGATCCAGCTGTTCGAGCGGTTGGCATCATTACCGGTTAACACGTTGCGGCAATTGGTGAATCTAAACTTAACGTTGCCAGCTGATACCGCCAGTGTCTTTAGTGATGCACTGGATTTTGCCCGCCAACACCCACGAAAATTACCGGCAGGACAGTATGTTCGAAATCGGTTAGTTCTTCATGAAGCGACTGCAATCAAGGCCGTTGACCTGGGGCAGCCACGAGCTTACCCCAAGTCAAAGCTAGCTAAGCAAAAGCTGTGGGGAACGGCCCTTGGTTGGCGTGATGCACAAGCAAAGATGATGAACCAAATTTTTAATAATTACAGTCATGAAGACACGAAGAACTTGATCATTGAAGCACCGACGGGGATTGGAAAATCCCTTGGCTACGCAGTTCCGTTCACATTCCTCTCCCAAACGGGGAAGGCCACGGTCATTTCCACGCAAACAACGGTGCTTCAGGAACAATTTATGACGAATACGGTGCCTAAGTTGCGAGCCATGCTTCCGTTTGATTTTAACGTTGTTGCAGTTAAGGGTAGCCACCATTACATTGATCTGAACCGCTTTGCGGCAAGTTTGACGATCCCTGAACACTCACAACAAAGTCAGTTTTTGAAGGCGCGAATTCTGGTTTGGTTATTGCAAACGGAAACAGGTGATCTGGATGAATTACACCTGAACTCGTACCGGGCGCAACTATTTGACGAAATTTGTCACCATGGGTTGGCGTCGATCAACGAAAAGGATCCATTTTATGAGGATGATTACCTTCGGCGGCTGGACCAACGCATTCGCCAGGCGACCCTTGTTGTGGTTAACCACGCGTACCTAACAACACATGCACCACAACTCGATAACTTACTTAATAAGCCGTATTTATTGGTGGACGAAGCCCAACACTTGCCGGATGTAACAACCATCAATCAGCGCACAACGGTGAAGTTTCACGATGCAATGTCCTTGTTGCACCACGCCCAGGCCAACATTTTTAATCAGCATGACCATCATTTAACGGCACTATTTAAGGATGATAGTCGGGCCACGACCGTCCTGAATAATTTGGCAGGGATTTTGTTAAAACTTGATGCAGATACTGACCAGTTTGCCCAGTCTCTGTACCGCCAATTTTTGCTAACCGCACAAGTTAGTGCACATGGTCAACGGTTGGTGGAACAATTGGTTGATAACGCGGCGTTAAAGACGCTAATGAATCAGACCGATGGGGTGTTTAGTGACCTCCTGAAGGGTGATCAGCAGATGATGACCGTGCTGGCATTGTTAACGAAACAATTTACGGCACAGAGTAAAAAGTGGCTGAATTCAGACGTTGCGTTGATGCACGAATTTAGTACCACTGTCGACCGGATCCATGAATTGCTAGATCAATTACGTGAGTTTTCCGAACAATTGGGAGATCCGGCCACGACAAACGTGTACTGGATTCGTCAAAGTCAGTACGGTGATTCTGCCAGTTTGGAATTAAGTGGTGGCTTGTTAATGGCAGGCGGCTGGCTGCGCGAACACATTTACAGTCATTTCCAACGGCCAACGTTTACCGGCGCAACGCTGTTTACATCGTCACGAGCAAACTACTTGATGACCGCGCTCGACCTTGATAAGGACGAAACGGCGACAAAACGGTTGCCGGAACAATTTGATTATAAAAAGCAGGCCCGGTTGTTTGTGGCCACGGACGCACCGGCCATTGCCATCAACCACCCAGAGATTCAATCAACTTACTGGGCTGAAACAGTGGCCAAATTGGTGAAGGAAAGTGATCGGCAGACCCTCGTGTTGTTCAACTCACTAGCGGCCGTCAACGCTGTGTATGGCGCGCTGACCCACGGATTGCTTCCAGCAAAGTATGCGGTGTATGCCCAGGGCGTGACGGGGAGTCGTGAGAAGAACTTAAAACGGTTCACAACGGAAGACCATGCTGTCTTGTTGGGTGCGGCCAGCTACTGGGAAGGAATCGATTTGCCGGAGCATGCGCTTGAACTATTGATCGTTACCCGGCTACCGTTTGACGCCCCAACGGACCTCTTAGTTGCTGCAACTAATGCCCGGTTAGAGGCGACTGGTCACAATCCGTTTTATGCTGCCGCGCTCCCAAAAGCGACGCTACGCTTGCGTCAAGGGATTGGTCGTTTAATTCGAACAGAGACGGACCGCGGGGTGATCGTTGTGCTTGATCCGCGGTTAATGACCAAACGCTACGGGACAACGATGCAAAAAGCGTTACCAACGGGGTTAACGGCCATTCCGCAACGAACGAGTGAAATCATCAAACAAACACAAAATTTCTTTAGATGAAGTTAAGGTCGTTGTCTCGGTGATTAAATTTGCTATAATGAACAAAGCAATTATCGAAAAGTGAGATGGGAGTCAACCATGCGGCGTCAGCAACATCAACGAAGAAACTGGTCACAAATTACATTATGGGTTCTGTTAGCCCTGATCTTGGTGTTAGGGAGCACGTTCATTGTCTTTCATGAAGCGCTGCGACCGGGAAAGACCGCGGCCAGCCAAACGATTCAAATTGCCCAAAAAGCGGGTGTCACGGGCGGCACAGATTTCTTAACGTATAATCGCCAACAAACTTACTATTCAGTTAGCGGAAAGAACCGTAAGCAACAAGCGGTTTATGCCATTGTTGCTAAGAAATCTGGTCATGTAACGACCGTCAAGCAGTCTCAAGGCAAGACAAAAACGGCCATTTTACGCCAGGTCTGGCAGAAAGTTAAACCACAAAAAGTGTTAAACATCGGCCTTGGCCTAAAGGCTAACCAACCCGTGTGGGAAGTTACGTACCTCAACGCAAAGGGCGATTTATGTTATAACTTGTATGACTACCATAACGGGAATACCGTTCAATCGATTCAGAACTTGTAGGGCATGCAACTAATTATTAAAGGGCGGGGCGTAGTGGCCCCGTCCTTTTTTGAATTTAAAAAGTGAGTGAACTTTAGAAAGGTGTTAAACGATGGATGAGTTTTCAAAAGCGTTACTCCAAGCCGGCACAACGATGGTTAACAACCTTGTTTTAACGCGGTACCGTGACCTTGGCATGAGTAATGAAGAACTGATTGTTTTTTTGCAGTATAAACGATCATTAGATCGCGGAATCGATTTCCCGGATGCGCAAGCAGTTGCGGATGTGATGGGAACGACAACGGCCGCTGTTTACATGCACTTGGACAGTTTACTGAAAAAGAAACTTCTGTTGATTGAATCCACAACGGATTCATCCGGGAAGCTGCGTGACCGGTACGACTTTACGCCGCTGTATGACCATCTAGCAGGCCTTACTCAACATCTGAGCGGTGCCGCGGCTACCAGTGCGGCAGTGGCGGCGCCGAAGTCAACATCCGCGCGGGAAGACGTCTTTAATCGAATTGAAGTCGAGTTTGGCCGCCCACTAAGTCCCACGGAACTGCAAACTATCGCCCGTTGGTTTGATGAGGATCATTTTAAACCAGAGTTGATTTTATTAGCACTCCGGGAAGCTGTTTTAAACCAGGCGTACAGTCTGCGGTACATTGACCGGATCTTGTTAAACTGGCGACAGAAAAACATCACCTCGGCCGGCCAGGTCGAACGTGATTTGGCAGAACGGCGGCAACAGCGAAGCACGCCAGCAAAGGCGAAGCCGACCACTAGCGGTCCAACCATTCCGTTATTTAAGGTGTCGGAACCGGCGCCGGACTCTCAATAAAAGTAGTTGAGTACCGTGGTGACATTAGAAAACGACAAAAAAAACTGATTTCCCAAACGGGAAATCAGTTTTTTACTTTATAACTCAGCGGCTTATTGCGCGTGAGATTGTGATGAGGCAGCTGGCGTACTTGTGCTCGATGAAGTACTCGATGAAACGCTACTTGATTCACTGTTGCCATTATTACCTGATCCTTGAGAGGACTGTGTTTCAGAACTCCGACCATCAGATTCATTAGTTGATGACGTTGAGCTGGAGGACCCATTAAAGGATGAGAAGGAGACAGCGGATGATGATGAACCAGTCGCGCTACTTTGATCCTTGCTATTACCGTTTAAATATTGCCGCCAGTTTGAACCAGCCACAACCAGTTCGTTAACGCCATTATGCTTAACAACGTCCACAGAACTTGGGCGGGTCCAGTCGTCATTCTCCTGGGTTTGCGCCATGTAAAGCTGCAAGTTCTTGTAAACGGACTCGGCAATGGCGAGCTGCGCGGTGGTCATGTAATGGCCCGGCTCGTTTGGTTGATCATACCCAGTCCAAACGGAAATTGTGCTGTGTTTAGTGTACCCAGTGTACCAAGCGTCTTCAACGGCGTTTGAAGGAACGGTCGTCACACTGCTTGAGTAACCAGACTGTCCGGTCTTACCAGCTTGGTGAAGCCCGGAAATTTGGGCATTCGGTGCCCAGTCGCCGGTTGGCACGCCCTTTAACATGTCCGTTAACATGTAAGCGGTGGCTTCACTCATTGAGCGGTGTGATTTAACTGAGAACCTATGGGTCGCACCATCTTGCGTGACAACCTTATTGACTAAGTGAGGGGCGTAGTAGGTTCCGCCGTTTGAAAGTGCGGAGAATGCGGCTGCTTCTTGTTCACTAGAAACGTAAACCCCGATCCCGTTAGAGTAAACCAGTGGGTCCTTGAAGGACATCCCGTTAGCAGCCATGAACTTCGTGGCATTATCCAGGCCAACGGCTTCTAATGTGCGGATGGCTGGGATGTTCCGGGACTCAACCAGTGCTTTTCTCATGGTGAGGGCACCCTGATATTGTTGGTCCCAGTCGTTTAATGCCGTGTTGGTTCCTGGATAGTTGTACTTAGTATCTTGAACCGTTTTAAACGTTGGCCACTTATTGTACTCAATGGCCGGGCCGTAATCCATGAACGGCTTAATGGTCGATCCGGATGACCGGTCCGTTTGGGTCGCCCGGTTTAACCCGAACGCAACGTTTTGCTTCCGACCACCAATCATGGCCGTTACTGCACCCGTTTCGGGGTCTGTCATGGTAACACCAACCTGCAGTAATTCGCTGGGGAAGTCCACGTACTTATCGGTGTTGACGATGTCGTACAAGCGTTGTTGAGCGCCCATGTTCAGGTTTGTGTAAACCTCCAACCCATCTTTATAAGGGTTGTAGCCCTTGTTATCTAATTCCTTGATGACTTGTTGCAGGTAAGCGTCAATGACCTTGTCATCAGAATCAGTGTCATTAATGGAGTGGTTGACGGAGATCCCTGACGAAATGGCTGTGTTAATCCCGGCGTTCATCTGGGCTTTTGAAATGACCTTATTTTCATACATCGCCTTTAAAACGGTGTCCCGACGTGCTTTTGCAAGGTCAGGGTGGGCGACTGGGTCATAGTTTGTTGGTGATTGGGGCATCCCGGCAAGCGTGGCTAACTGAACGTAATCAAGATCGCTAAGTGACTTATTATAGTAGTACTTAGCAGCGGTCCCCATGCCGTAGATCCCGTTCCCCATGTAAACTTTGTTAATGTAGAATTCGAGAATTTGATCCTTTGAGTAGTGCTTTTCAACGTAGTAGGCAAGGGCGGCTTCTTGAGCCTTCCGCTTCAACGTTCGGTCGGATGCGGCCGTTGAGAAGACGGACAGCTTAACTAACTGTTGGGTCAGCGTGGAACCACCTTGCATACCAAGCGAACTACCACGGGCGTTGGACAATGCTGCACTGATGATCCGAGTTGGATCGATCCCAAAGTGATGCTTGTAGAACCGTTTGTCTTCAATGGAAACAACGGACTGTTTCAGTTCCTTAGGAATTTGATCAGAGTGAACGTAGGTCCGGTTTTGCGACCCCAAGTTAGAAACGACCTTACCGTCGCTATCCAAAATTTCTGTGGAATTTTGGCTGGTCAGTTGGGCCGTGGTAATCTTTGGCGCCCCCGCTGCGTAAACAGCGAATAGTCCCACACCGGCGAGAATTCCGGCAAAGATGATGCCAAGGGCCCAGTAAAGAATGGTCCGCCATAATGGTCGGGGACGTTTGGGACGGGGCGCTTTAGTACCGTTATCATTACCGTGGTAACGACCAGTACGGGTATTATTGTCAGACATGTTACATTGCTCTCCTTAAATACAATTACTTCAATTGTTGGATCAGTTGATCGACAGCTGTCAGGTACGGAATGAGCGGATTCAATTGGTAGGGAATGGCAATGCCTACCTCATCAAACACACTCCGGGGGATCGATTTTCGACCACCAGTTTCCTGGGCATCCCAGTAACTGATGAGCGCCGATGCTGGTAGTAAGAACGTGACGTTTTCCGTTGTAAATCGGATGATGGCAAAACCGATGCCACCTGCTTTAAGACAAGCACGAAGGTGAGTGACCTGG
Source organism: Furfurilactobacillus entadae (assembly GCF_045862745.1). Lineage (NCBI taxonomy): Bacteria > Bacillati > Bacillota > Bacilli > Lactobacillales > Lactobacillaceae > Furfurilactobacillus > Furfurilactobacillus entadae. Next base: position 195,289 of record NZ_BQXN01000001.1, read on the forward strand.
TGCTTATGGAAATTTTTAAGCGGAAAGGCAGTTTGGCTCTTAGTCTCCTTAGCGTCAAAATCAATGTAGTGCCCGCGGTAAACACCATTGTAGTCTGTTGTTGACGGTTGGCCGAAGTAGGCTTCCTTAATGGTTGCCGCCGCCCGTCGTGGATAATCAACTTTAACAATTTGAACTGGTGTCGGCTTTTTATGGACAACAGCAATGCCGTGCGCCAAATAATATTGGTTGCTTTCATTCAATTCTGCTTCTAGTGACATCCCACGCTCACCGTAGTTGGTTGCGGCGGGAATGCGCTGGGCAGCTGAATGCTGACTAGGTCCATGATAGGTTGACCCGTTTGGATAACGGATGTTCAAAAAGACCACACTCCTTTACAATGCACTTATTATATCAGATTTGATGACGTGGCCGTCATTTGGATTAGATGGTAACGTAGTCGTAACATTTAGTCCACATCCTTATCATTAAATGTTGTAAACTATTATTGAAGGGGTGATCAAATGAGCCGATTATGGGTAAGTGGCTACCGAAGCTATGAACTAGGCGTTTTTGGGACAAAAGATCCTAAATTAGCGGTGATTCAGTTTGCCCTAAAGCAAGCGTTGATCAATCAAATTGAAAATGGTGTGGATTGGATTATTACTGGTGGGCAGCTTGGGGTTGAACAGTGGGTTGTGACGGTTGCAAATGAGTTGAAAACAGACTACCCACAACTAAAGGTGGCCGTGATGTTGCCGTTTGCCGAATTTGGTGGCAACTGGAACGAAGCCAATCAAGCCCAGTTGTCAGCACTACTTGAAACGGCTGATTTTACGGCGAGTGTGTCCGATCAGCCCTATCAATCGCCTCAACAATTAAAAAATTATCAAGCCTTCATGCTTTCACACACAGACGCTGCCCTTTTAGTATATGATGAAGAACATGAAGGGAAACCAAGCTATGATTACCTTGCCATCAAGGCATTTAGCGAGGACCATCCCTACACAGTAACGTTAATTGATTTTGATTGGTTGCAAGAAAGTGCCAATGAATATCAAGAAAATCAGCAACAATCGTTTTAATTTCGATTGAAGTGCGCTACAATAATTCAAGTCGTGTTTCGACAGACAGATGATGAGGTGTAACATTCATGCAAGAAATCAACTTTAGCACGCAGGACATTCTGCAAAAAGAATTTAAGGAAAAACGAATGGGATCGGCTTACGACCCAACGGACGTTGATAGTTTCCTTGATTTGGTGATTAAGGATTACGAGACCTTTAATCGTGAAGTTTCACAACTTCGTGCGGAAAACGAACAGCTATCAGGCAAGGTTGACGATTTAACGCGCCAAGTGAGTGCTGCTCGTCAGTCAACGCCAAGTGCACCGGAAACGGTGAGTCAGGCTAACAACAGTGTCACTAACATGGATATTTTGAAGCGACTGTCCAATTTGGAACGTCACGTTTTCGGATCCCAGTTAGACAACGGCACAAATTCAGCTTCTCAGCAGACGGGGTTTGACACACCGTCACATTCTGGTTGGAGCAACTAATTTAATGTGATCGATTTGCAAATTTCGGGTAATTGGGCGTAACTTATGTTGCGTCAGGAAAGTCCATGCTCGCACAGGCTGTGATGCCTGTAGTGTTCGTGCTCAGTGAAAAAATAAGCTGGGGTACCTTCTTTGAAGGTAACGGCGGGAAAAAACGGCTAAGGCTTCGGCTATGCTTGAGTATCCCTGAAAAGTGCCACAGTGACGATACCAGTGCGGAAACGTGCTGGGTGGAACGCGGTAAACCCCTCGAGCGGGAAACCCAAACTACGGTAGGGGAGCTTCACATAGGTAACTGAACTGATTGTGGGGGAGGATCTTTGATCCTGAGATAGATGATTACCACGGAGTAGACTGCGCCTGAGGTCTACAAAGTACAAAACATGGCTTACAGAAATTTGCAACAGGCAGCGGCTTCCCATGTGTGGGAAGCCGTTTTTTTAGGCAAAGTTATGGTAAGATGAAGCAACCATCATTACCGTTTTTACGATGAAGTAACGACGCTAAACGACACAATTTTAAGGAGCAAACATGCAAACGTTTGAGTTAATTGCCACTTGTGCGGCTGGAATCGAAGCCCTGGTCGGCCGCGAACTACGCGATTTAGGGTACGACGTGCAGGTCGAAAACGGTCGGGTACGGTTCCGCGGGACGATTAAAGATATTTTGACGGCCAACCTTTGGCTACGGACCGCCGACCGCATCAAAATCGTGGTCAAAGAATTTTCCGCAGTGACCTTTACGGAATTATTTGATAATACGCGGGCCATTCAATGGGATGAATTACTCCCAATGGATGCGCATTTTCCTGTTGAAGGGCGGTCACATAATTCGCAACTGCACAGTGTACCGGATGCACAGGCCATTGTGAAGAAGGCCATCGTTGACCAATTGAGTGATATTTATCACCGGCGGTCACGGTTGCCTGAAACGGGCGCAACGTTCCCCCTGGAAGTGGTCATTAACAAGGATGAGGTCATGCTGACCCTGGACACCACTGGTGACTCACTGTTTAAACGGGGTTACCGGGTTGGAAAAGGGAATGCGCCATTAAAGGAAAACATGGCGGCAGCATTGATCTTATTGACCCACTGGAATCCAAGTGACATGCCATTTGTTGACCCCGTCTGTGGGTCAGGAACGCTAGCCATTGAAGCATCATTGATTGCACGAAATATCGCCCCTGGTTTTAACCGGCGCTTTGTGTGTGAAGACTGGCCGTGGGTTCCAACCACGGTGGCTGACGAAGTTCGTGATGCTGCCGACGATCGTGCCGATTATGACAGTGAATTTGACATTTCCGGGAGTGACATTGATCCAGAAATGGTGGCCATTGCTAAAAAGAACGCGCAGGCGGCGGGCTTGAGTCAAGACATAACGTTTACGGTTGCGGATGTAACGACGTTTGAAACGGATAAACTAAACGGGGTTATTGTGGCTAACCCACCATACGGGGAGCGATTGAGTGACGAGGCCAGTGTGCGGGAATTATACCGTGGCATGGGCCGGGCCTTTAAGCGGTTACCGACATGGAGCAAGTACATTTTGACAAGTGACCTTGATTTTGAAACGTCTTACGGCCAACGGGCAACCAAAAAGCGCAAGCTGTATAACGGGGCCCTCCGGACGGATCTATATCAGTACTGGGGAAAGCCCATCTGGCAACATGATGAACCAGCCGCTAAGTAGTGGGCTGCGCTAATGAGCTAAAAAACGTCATTCAGAGATTATTTCTCTGGATGACGTTTTTACTTGGCGTAAATTAAGGGACATTAAATGTGTTTCTGTTAAAGATTCAGGAAAGCACGTGGGGTCTTTGGGAGAGGTATGCTAAGCTTGATGTAATTGGGAAGGACGACGAAGACATGACAAATAAAATTGCGATTATTGGTGGCGGGATCGTGGGAAGCACCGCTGCATTTTATCTCCACCAGGCCGGTGCACAAGTGACCCTCTTTGATGAAGGGACGGGGCAGGCAACCAAGGCAGCCGCAGGAATTATCTCCCCCTGGCTTTCAAAACGCCGGAATCAGCAGTGGTACCGGTTGGCCACGGCGGGGGCAGCCCTTTTTAATGAACTGGTGATGGATGCCCATTTGACCCATGATGTGTATGCAAAGACGGGGACCATTTTGACCCGGGCTAATCTGGATGATTTAGATGCGCTGGAAGCCTTAACTTACGAACGCCGTGAAAACGCACCGGATCTGGGTGAAATATACCGTTTAAATGAAGGCTCCATCCGGGCAATGTTGCCGTTTGTTCAGCACACCGCTCCAGGGATTTTGATTACTGGTGGGGCTCGCATTGATGGTGAGCAGTTCTGTTTGGCACTTCAACGGGCCGCTGCTGTGACCGCTCGTCATGAACGAGTGGCACTAACACCTAATGGGGCAGTCCAAACGGCCGCGCAGATTGAGTCATTCGACGCAGTGATCGTGGCTGCTGGAGCGTGGCTACCCGAGCTATTAGCGCCGCTGGGGTTAGCGGTTGCGGTCCGGCCACAGAAGGGCCAGTTGATTGAACTCTCCCTGCCGAAACGACCGCAAGATGATCAGCAACCGGTGTTAATGCCTGAGGGTGAACGGGACTTTATTCCCACTGGCCAGGGACGGTTGATCGTTGGGGCCACGCATGAAAATGACCAAGGATTTGACCGGACTGAATCTGATGAAATAAAAACGGATTTACTTGCCTCTGCCCAGCGCGTTATTCCTGACGTGCAGGCGGCTAACATTACCCGTGTTCGTGTCGGTACCCGTGCGTACACCGCGGACTTTGCACCATTCTTTGGGGCAGTTCCCGGTCACCCAACCCTGTTTTCTGCGAGCGGTTTAGGGTCATCTGGGTTAACGACCGGGCCCATTATTGGTCAGCAGTTGGCGGCGATGGCGTTGGGCCAACAAGTCAACGTAACGGATTACACCAAACCGTTAACAAACTACATGCACGTTATTTAGTGGCGTCATGGAGGGCTTGAAGGGCCAGTTGATGGGCACCACGATTTTCCCGTTCCGGGAGCCACTGTGTAATGACCAGTTGAAACTGATCTTGCAGTGCGAGTAGTTGCGCGGTTAATTCCGGGTAATGTTTGGTGACACCCTTACCAACGGCGTCAGCGACAAGCCGGCTATCGGTAAAAAACATCACGGTATCTGTTGTCTTCGCCACGGTCGCTGCGGCTTTAAACCCTGCTAGAGCGGCCTGAAATTCCGCCGTGTGATTATCCGCGGCACTGACTGTCTGCTTGAGCTGCTCTTGGTGGCCATTCGTAATGAGTAAAATCCCGGCACCACTTGGTTGGTCGGGATGGGGATGTTGTGCGATACTAGCAGCATCGGTGTAAAGTTTAATAATCATCTTTGTCCTCAAAAAATTTGGTAAAATAAAGGTTATAACAGAGAAAGAGGTAAGTGCCATAATGGCAAAACAACGGTTTTATTATCGCCCCAGTGGCTTAACAGCTGTGACCATTTGGTCATGGGTCACGATCTTCTTTTGTGCAGGGGTAACGTTCCAGTACGAAATGGCTAAGTTTAACTGGCCAGCAATTGGTATTGCCGTGTTGTTTGCTGGGCTTCTCGCATGGCAACTGCTCGGCCGGCAAATTGTGCTCGACGGTCAAAATTTACGGGTGCGGCGGTTACTTGCACCACGGGCGTTAGTGATCAATGTCCACCAATTAACGCACCTGACCTTTAACGGGCGGACAATGAGTTTTAGTGTCGCAGGGAAGCCTTACGCAATGCGCATGACTAAACGGGCACTTGCTCAATTGCAAGAACAGTTACCAACAGCCTAAAGCCATAGTAGCACATTGCTAATAATGACAGCCGACAATGTGAAGATTAGAAAGGATGACGTCCATGACACAACCAAAAGACATTGAAATTGCACAAAGTACGCCGCTTAAAAAAATTGCGACGATTGCAGAAACGGCGGGATTAACACCAGATGAAATCGAACCGTACGGTCATTATAAGGCAAAGATTGATCTGCCCTTAGCCTCAAAACGACCAAATGGAAAATTGATTTTAGTGACGTCCGTTAATCCCACACCAGCTGGTGAAGGAAAAACGACCGTCACCATCGGTCTTGGGGATGGGCTACGGAAAATTGGTAAGAAGGCCGTCTTGGCCTTACGGGAACCCTCACTTGGTCCCGTGATGGGAATGAAAGGTGGCGCGACCGGCGGGGGGTACGCACAAGTTGCGCCCATGGCTGACATCAATCTCCATTTTAATGGTGATTTTCACGCGTTGACCACCGCTAATAATACGTTGGCCGCCCTCATTGATAACCACATTCAGCAGGGAAACGCGCTTCACATTGATCCACGCCGGATCAGTTTTCACCGTGTGTTAGATATCAATGACCGTGCGCTACGAAACGTAGTCATCGGAATGGGTGGGCCCACATCAGGAATGCCGCGGGAAGACCACTTTGACATCACGGTTGCTAGTGAACTCATGGCAATCTTGTGTTTAGCCAGTGACCTTCATGATCTTAAAGTACGGATCAACCGGATGGTGGTGGCCGAAACCACGGATCGTGAACCGATTACGGTTGCGGACTTACAGGTCGGTGAAGCCATCGCCTTGTTACTAAAGGAAGCCATTAAGCCAAACTTGGTTCAGACGTTAGAAGGCACACCGGCCATCATTCACGGCGGTCCGTTTGCAAACATTGCCCACGGCTGTAACAGTGTCTTAGCCACCCGGACAGCGCTCCAATTAGGTGACTATGCCGTCACAGAGGCCGGTTTTGGTGCCGACCTTGGCGGCGAAAAGTTTTTGGACATCAAGGTCCCTGTCTTGGGACAAGTACCAGACGCCATTGTTTTAGTGGCAACCGTGCGGGCGTTAAAACTCCACGGTGGGGCAGCCCTTGCCGACTTAACAACCCCGGATCTAGCCGCGTTGAAAGCGGGCTTGGCTAACCTGGGGCAACACCTGCGCAGCATGCAACGGTACCAAGTGCCGGTGGTGGTCGCCATCAACGCGTTTGCCACAGACACACCAGAAGAGCTTACCATGATTCAAGACTACTGTGCTCAGTTTGACGTTTTAGCCGTTGAGGCGGACGAATGGGCACACGGTGGGGAGGGAACAACTGCGTTAGCACAAGCCGTCGTAACGGCAGCTGACCAGCCAGCCCACTTTACACCACTGTACCAGGACGATGATGATGTCGTTACCAAGGCAGAGACCATTGTTAAAACGATCTATGGTGGGCAAAACGTTATTTTAGAACCACACGCGAAGGCACAATTACGGCGATTCGCGAAGTACGGTTGGGATAAGCTGCCAGTTTGCATGGCCAAAACGCAATATTCATTGACGGACCAGCCCAAACGACTGGGGGCACCGACTGACTTTGACATCCACATCCGTGAATTTCAGCCACGGTTAGGGGCCGGGTTCATGGTGGCGTTAACGGGGTCGATCCTAACGATGCCGGGACTACCAAAACACCCAGCAGCCTTAGACATGGGCATCACAGACGACGGGGTTATCTCGGGGATTTTCTAAGCCATTTTGGTGATCAAAGAAAGGGAGTCGTGGCACTTGCCACGCACACATATGCTATATTACTGGTTGTTAATCATCGCGTTGGTCGGAGCCGATCAGGGCATTAAATATTACATTACGACACAGGTCTCCTTAGGGAGTACCCACACGTTTATTCCAGGGGTTCTATCACTCACGAATTTACGTAACGATGGCGCTGCATGGTCATTACTTGAAGGCCGCTTAGATGTTTTTGTTATTATCACCATTGTGGCGATTGTCGTACTCTTGTACGCCATGGTGCGGTTACGTCACCAGCGGCTTTACATGATGGGCATTACGATCATGATGGCCGGAACGTTAGGCAATTTCCTTGACCGGATCCGGTTACACTATGTTGTTGACATGTTCCAATTTGATTTCTTAAAGAGTTTTCCAATTAGCAACTTTGCGGACTGGTGCTTGACGGTAGGCGTGGTGCTTCTCATCATCGCCGTTTTAACAGACCATGATGGGGACGCAGAACCAAAGCATGAAAGTCATCCACGGCACGCAAAGTAACAAAATGATCATCTAGGAGTTTTATGAACGAGAAAGTAGAGAACACGATGGCAGAGATGGACGATTTAAACGGTGAGCCAACGTTACAGCCTGAGGCACTGACCCAGACCTTTAGCGTAACGGCGAATGAAGCAGGGCGGATCGACAAGGTGTTAAGTCAGTTAGCAGGAATCACCCGCTCACAGGCGCAAGTCGCCATTAAAGACGGCCGGGCACAGGTAAACGGTGCGGTGGTCAAAAATCGGCAGGTAGTTGCTGAAGGTGACCAAGTGACGTTTACGGCAAAGGCAGCAGTGCCCATTAGTACAGTACCAGAAAACATCCCACTGGACATTGTTTATGAAGATGACGATGTCTTGGTGGTCAATAAACCACAGGGGATGGTCGTTCACCCTGCACCAGGCCATCCTGACCACACGTTGGTTAACGCGCTCCTGTATCACAGTCCGCTATCGACCATCAACGGTAGTTTACGGCCAGGAATTGTTCATCGAATCGATAAGGATACGTCGGGTCTGCTCATGGTGGCTAAAAACGACATGGCACACCAGAGCTTGACGGCCCAATTAAAGGCGAAAACAAATGAACGGCAATACGTTGCGTTAGTCCACGGGGTGATTCACGAAGAGGACGGAACCATCGACGCTCCGATTGCACGATCACCAAAGGATCGAAAGAAAATGGCCATTGTTCGTGATGGTCGACACGCAATCACCCATTTTCACGTGTTAAAACGGTACCGTCAGTACACATTAGTCAGTTGTCGATTAGAAACCGGGCGAACCCACCAGATTCGGGTCCACATGGCCTACATTGGTCATCCATTGGCGGGTGACCCGCTGTACGGACCAAAGAAGACGTTACCAGGAGCTGGTCAGTATCTAACCGCGCAGACACTTGGCTTTTCACATCCACGAACCGGCGAAGCTATGCGCTTTGAAATTACGTTACCGGTGTGGTTTACCAACATGCTAGATCAATTAGATGCTCAGGAACAATCAACGAAGGGGTAAGGATAGATGGCAAAAGAAGTTGTGGATGCAATGGCAATGCAACGTGCACTGACACGAATCACCTACGAGATCATTGAACGAAATCGGGGGATCGGAAACTTAGTGCTGATCGGGGTTAAAACGCGGGGCGTCTTTTTAGCAAACAGAATTGCCGCACGGTTACAACAACTGGAAGATACGGTGGTTCCCGTGGGCGAACTAGACGTTAGCGGATACCGCGACGATGTGAACGGCACACAACCGGATGGAAAAACAGCGATTACGAAACTCAACACGAGCATTACTGATAAGAAGGTTGTGTTAGTTGATGATGTTTTGTACACCGGCCGCACCATTCGGGCCGCACTAGACGCCATCATGGACCTTGGGCGACCAAACAGTATTAATCTAGCTGTCCTGGTTGATCGTGGGCACCGTGAATTACCCATTCGGGCAGACTTCGTTGGGAAAAACATTCCGACGGCGCAAAACGAACACATTCGCGTTGCAGTGGAAGAAATTGACGGTCACGACGGGGTCGAAATTATGACCGGAACGGACGCTGACTAAGTTCACAACGTGGAGAAAGGATCGTGCAGATGACAGAACGCTATTTAATTCTCTCGGATGGCACAGCCTATAAGGGTGAAGCTTTTGGGTCACCCGCGACGACTAGTGGCAACATTGTGTTTAATACGAGTGTGACTGGTTATCAAGAAATTATTACGGACCCCATCTACCATAATCAAATCATTGTCTTCACAACGCCAACCATTGGGGCTGTTGGTGTGAATCATGAAAGCTATGAATCCGTTTTACCAACAGCCAAGGGCGTTGTTGTCCGTGAAGTGGCAGAAGTGTCGACTAATCGCCAACGATCACTCAGTTTAGATCAATTTTTACGGGTCAATAATATTCCCGGCATTGCCGGAATCGACACGCGTCAGCTGGTCAAAAAGCTTCGGACACATAGCGGACTAAACGCCAGTATTGTGGATGTGGCGGATGAGCATGCGTTTGATCAGTTAAACGCCACGGTGTTGACGAATCAGCAGGTGGCCCAGGTGGCCACACCGCGCCCGTATGCTAATCCTGGGATGGGCCACAACATTGTGGTGATTGACTTTGGGTTAAAAAGCGGGATTCTTCGCGAGCTTGCTGTCCGTGGTGCAAATGTGACGGTGGTTCCGTACACAACCAGTGCGGATGAGGTGCTTAACCTTGATCCTGATGGGGTCGTTTTATCAAGCGGCCCCGGTGATCCACGGGATTTATCTGCGGATGTGCTGACGATGATTCAAACACTTGAAACGCGGGTGCCATTACTCGGTATTGGCCTGGGTCATGAATTATTCGCGCTTGCCAACGGTGCTGACATTGAGCGGCTACCGGTTGCGCACCAGGGGATGAACCATCCAATTCGAGAAATTATCACGAATCAAATTATGTACGCTGCCCAGGCGGAAGAATACGGTGTCAACCGTGACACGATTGACCGCGATCAGCTATTAATCACTCACATTGACCTAGTTGACCGCTCTGTTCAGGGATTGCGGCACCGGGATTATCCAGCCTTTTCTGTCCAATTTTTCCCGGACGCTGCACCAGGACCATGGGAAGCGACCCAAGTCTTTGATGACTTCATGGAATTAACAGGGATTCGAGGTGAGCAACGGTAATGGCAGACGAAAAAATGCAAGTTACGCAAACAACCGAACAGGTCGCAGCGTTTAATGCTGCTGAACGGTCCGCAGAACAGTCCACAGCCCCGTATCAGCGTCTTCTGGTGCTCGGTGATGGCCCAAATGACTTTGGCCATGAAACGGAGCTGGATGCCGCTGCGTACCAAACGTTATCGGTCTTAAAACGGCGGAACCTAGACGCGGTGTACTTAAATAACAACCCGTATTCGTTTACAATGGATAACCCTTGTGGCGCAACCGTCATCATGGGGGACCCAACGGATCCGGCAACAGTTCGCCAGGTTATTGAGAGTGAAAACATTACCACCCTGGTTCCGACAGTCGGTGGAAGCCTTGCGATGCGTGTTGTTGAAGAATTGATCGCCCATGATTACCTGGATGAAAAACACATTAATGTGCTCGGGATGCCGTTAACGACGGTTCGCCTGATCAACAATCCGGCATTAATGAACCAGGCACTAAAAGAACTGGGCCAACCGGTGATTGCATCGCAAGTTGCAAGTACGGTAACGGAAGCGTTCGACATTGCTCGACAAATAGGCTTTCCCGTCATCGTTAAGTCTGTTGCACCGCGTGGCGAGGGTGATCGGGCCCTAGCGGAAAATGCGGATCAATTAGATGCTGCACTGGACGCGGCCTTTGAACGTTCACGGACCCGACAGGTGATTGTGGACCAAAGTATCGTGGGGCTAAAGGAAGTTTCCTTTGAAGTTCTTCGGGATGTTCGGGGCACTGAACTCTTACTTGGCGCCATGGAAGACATGGACCCTGTGGGCATCCACGCAGCAGATTCCATCGAAATCGCCCCAATTCAAACGTTAACTGATCGTGAATACCAGAAGCTACGGCAGGCGGCGTTTCGTGTTGCCCGGCGGTTACATGTCGTTGGGGTCACTCACGTTCAGTTTGCCCTTGATCCAGTTCATGACAACTACTTCATTATGAAGGTTAATCCGTATTATGACCGTGTGTCTGCAATTTTATCCCGAGCCAGTGGGTATCCCATTGCTTTGGTTGCTGCCAACGTTATGACCGGAGTTGCGTTGTCCGAGGTTAAGTTACCAAGTGGATTTGCAAAGCGAACGGCGCTAATTGAACCGGTTTTGGATCATGTGGTGGTTCGGTTCCCAGTCTTTTCATTTGATGAAGCCAACCGCCGTGGCATTCAAGTTGACCGGCACTTAACCACCATTCAAAAATCGGTGGGGGCAACGTTAGGCATCGGGCGGTCATTAGAAGAGGCCACGATTAAGGCCATGCGGGCTGCCCACTACCATAATCGTGACTTTGCCTTTGATACGCTATCACAAATGGCGGATAACGATCTGATTCAGCAATTGATCCACCCGCAGGATAACCGGGTCATGCTGTTACTTGAAGCCATCCGCCGCGGGTATCAGTCGGATGAATTAGCGGAGTTAACGAAAATTGATGAATTCTATTTTCAAAAATTCCGTAAACTGTATGATCTTGAAATGACGGTCGCGGATCATCCAGGGGAAGTCGCCTACCTTCAACGGGCAAAGTACTATGGGTTTAGTAACGGATTGGTTGCGCAACTCTGGAATTCAACGACAGACGCCGTGATGAACCAGGCCCATAATGCCGGCATTGTGCCCACGTACAAAACGGTTGAGCCAACGGCCGGTGAATTCTCCGAGGTGGTGCCGACCTTTTATTCAACGTATGAACTTGAGAATGAAAGCACGCAACTTGCGGACGAATCCGCACTTGTGGTCACCACGGGATCCTTTCGGTTAGGTGACGGGGCCGCCGGGGACTATGTCATGAGCACGGTTGTCAGTGAGTTACACCAGCAGGGCATTAAAACGGTGGTGGTGAACAATAATCCAGACGCAATCAGTTTGATTCCACAGTTAGCGGATAAGCAATACTTAGAGCCGCAGGAACTGGCTGATATTTTGGCAATCATTGATCTGGAACACCCGAAATGGATCTTTGTGCCGGGAAACCGGTTAAAACTGATCGGGGCGTTAAAGTTACGACACGAAAATGTGATCGTTATTAATAAGGATAAGGCGTACAAACCAGCTCAGGATGGGAAGCAATTTCTAACGCGGATCGTGTTCCACACCAACCAGATTGGTGTGGCGGATCCTCAAGAAATTGGGCAAACGGCGTATTCTGAGCCAGTCTACACGTTGAAAGCTGATCCGCAAGGAGTGCCTGGCATTCAGGCAGAACCGGGATCAATGCGGCAGACCGGGTATTACAGTACACTTTTTTCCGCATTAAGTGGTCATGCACGCATGGTTACAACAGCCTTGCCATTCCCACAATTAGCGTTTCTAAATAAGGGAACCGGGGTCAACTGGGTTCGCTTGCTTGTTCGCTTTTTACTGGATAAAACGACGGCGGCAGACCGGCAGCATCTGAGCCAAGGGGCGTTTCACACGGTGTCCACGGCTGACGTTCAAATGAAAGATGAGCCAGTTGACTTAACGGTTCGTTGGCACCCAAGCTTGCCGTTGGTGGGGCCGCAATTTCGGCTCGGTGCACGGCTTATTGTGCCGTTTCCAAGTCACTTTAATATGCAAAATTAGGGTCCATCAAAAAAAGCGTTCGTTTACCAGCCACTTCAGTAAGGGGCTAGTGAACGAACGCTTTTTAACTGACGAATGTTTAACAACGCTTACCCGCGAATCTGCTCAACCAGTGCAGCGTCTGGGGTAACGTAAGCTGTGTGTTGTCCTTCATAGATCACAAAGCCTGGTTTAGCACCATTAGGCTTGTGAACACGTTTTACCGCAACGTAATCAACGGGGACGCTTGCAGAGTCTCTGGCCTTAGAGAAGTAAGCGGCGAGCTCAGCAGCCTCCGTGATTGTTTCAGCGGAAGGGTCAGTTGCGTGAATAATAACGTGGGACCCCGGAATGTTTTTAACGTGAAGCCAGGTGTCCGTCTTCTTCGCAGTATGCAAAGTCAGCTTATCGTTTTGGAGGTTGTTTTTACCGACGGAGATAAGCGTTCCATCGGTTGCATGAAACTGTTCGGGTTGGCTAACCTGGAGCCGTGGCTTTTTGCTCCCACGTTTCCGATGAACACGAATGTAGCCTTGTTGTTGTAACTCTAGCCGAATTTCATTAATATCCTTTGGGCTTGCTAATTCAATCTGCGCCTGAATGTTACTTAAATAATCGATTTCAGTTTGAGTCAAGGCAATTTGCTCCGTCACGTAGGCAACGGCATTCTTTAACTTTTGGTACCGGTTAAAGTACTTTTGAGCATTTTGTGACGGCCCAATTTGATTCGATAACGCAATTTCTAGCGGCTTGTTCTCATCATAAAAGTTGGGCAGGGTGATCGTCGTCATGCCCCGTTCAACCTGGTGCAAGTAGGTGGTCAATAGCTCACCCTTGATTCGAAAGTCGTCAGCGTGGTTTGTTTCAGCCATTGTTTGTTCAAGCTTCTTTAGCTTTGAACGATTTTTCTTCAATTCGTTTCGAACAATGCGAATCAGGTTTCCCGCTTGCTCGTTGACCCGTTCCCGTTCCGCCCGGTCTTGATAGAAGAAATCAAGTAAATCGCTCAGCGAAGTAAACGTTTGGGTGCTGGTGACCTGCTCGTCATGGGTGGGAAAGGCACTGAAACTGGTCTTATTGTTAGCAAGGTGATTCAGCGTTGGCGTTGGGTGGTCAAATTGAGCAAAGAACTGGGTAAACAGCGTTGCTGGCTCACCCGGTTCATGTAAGGCATGTGCCAGCGCGAGTGCAGTATCATGCGCCAGCCCTTGAAAAGTTTGTTGAAGTTGGCCGGCCAAGACATCTGCGTTCGGGTAATCGCGAACTAGATCCGCGACCGTTGCCGTCGTTGAAAACGGGTCAACGTCGTCTTGCTTCGGGGGTGCAATGTAGGTCGCACCAGGGAGTAAAGACCGAACCCGGTTTTGGTCAGGACTAACGTGTTTGATCAGATCCAAAATCCGGTTATCGCCGAGGTCAATCAAAAATACGTTACTATGACGGCCCATCATTTCAATGACTAGGGCGATGCTTTCGCGATCACCCAGTTCGTTGCGGGTCGAAAAGGTTAACCGAACAATCCGGTCGTTTTCAATTTGTTCAAGGTTCGTTAAAATCGCACCATCCAGGTACTTTCGGAGCATCATGGTGAAGTTACTTGGTGTAGCTGGATTAGCGTACGGGATGTGGGTGATTTGAACCCGGGCGTACGTTGGGTGTGCGGATAATAGTAAGGGGTGATTCGTGCTGTTACTGCGAACGGTCAGCACCACTTCGTTTGGATACGGTTGTGAAATTTTGGCCACGCGACCGCCGGCTAACGTTTGGTTTAGCTCGGCAACCATGGCATGGGTAAAGGCGCCATCAAAAGACATAAGCGACCTCCTTTATGATTAATCAAAATGTTTAAAACAGTCTTTATCATTATAGGCGTCTCCAAATGACAAGGCAAAGCAAAGCGTCGAGAACGATTGCTTGTTGAGCGCAATTTTGATATTGTATAATGCAAAATGAAAGTAAAATCAAAATTTGGGTGGTTAATTTATGAAATCAAGTTTGACCGCATTACGTGACAGTGAAAAAATTCACCGGGCACAGCTGCTTGCTGTAACAAAACGGGATCAGTTAACAATTGCAGAGTGGCAATTACTGGAACAGTTAGCTGCTGGGTACACAACGCAAGAACAGTTGTCAGGGGTGACGGAACTCGATACATCGACACTGAGTCGCCAGTTGAAAAGTCTTGGCAATAAACAGATGATCGAAAAAGAGGCAACCGGCCGCGATCACCGGCAGTTGATCTATTCTGTAACGGAGACTGGTCATAGCGCGCTAACCAACATTGAAACAGCAAATCGGCAGTTAACGGATCAGGTGTTTGATAAATGGACCGATGAAGAGAAGAATTTGTTACAGATTTTGCTTAACCGGTTAGAAACTAGCTTATCACGGACAACAAAAAACGATTAATCGCGCAATCATTGATTGATAAAATCACCACGTGTAATGGTAGTCGCTTCTTTTGTTCTATGGTAGAATTGACAAATACTTTTGTGAAAGAAAAGAAGGGCGACGAAAATCATGAAGATTGCTGTGGTCACAGACAGTACGAGTTACTTGTCGCAAGCCGAAATTGACGATAACGACATTCATATTGTTCCCATCCCATTTGTGGTCGACGGAAAGACCTTTGATGAGGGTGTCGACATTACCACTGAAGGCTTCTACGAGTTGCTACGGGAATCAAAATCATTTCCAAGCACTTCCCAACCACCGTTGGGCGCAATGCTGGAGCTTTATAACCACTTGGCTGATGAAGGGTATGATACGGTAATCAGTATTCACCTGGCCTCCACGATTTCTGGCTTTGTTAACTCATTGCAAGGGGTTGCAGCAGAGGTTTCCGACCGAATTCGGGTGATTCCGTATGATTCACAAATTACCGTTCGGTTAATGGGTTATTTGGTCTTGGAAGCGGCGAAGATGGTAAAGACTGGTCATGACGCTGATGAAATCATTGCACGGCTAGATGCAATGCGGGCAACAATGGGTGAATACTTCATCGTTGATGATCTGCAAAATCTAGTGCGTGGCGGCCGGCTTTCAAACGCTTCTGCCTTCATTGGTTCTGTTTTAAAGATCAAACCATTACTAACGTTTGATGACGATAGCCATGAGATCGTGGCTTTTGAAAAGGTTCGTTCAACAAAGAAGGCCCTTGCACGGGTTGAAACGTTATTTACGGAAGCTCAACAACAGGTAGACTATCCCTTACGTGGGTTAGTTATTCATGGCAATGATCCGGTTGCCGGACAAACGTGGCGTGATCAGTTAGCAAAGGAATTTCCTGAAATGCCGTTTGAACTGAGCTACTTTGGTCCCGTAATTGGTGCCCATTTGGGTGAAAAGGCCTTGGCCTTAGCGTGGATCATTGATTATGAGCAAGCTTATCAAGACTAAAGAGCAATTAACGTCGTGGCAATCTGCTGCGACTTTTTTTGTTGTTACGGTAAATTGGGGTTTATGGAAGGATTGCAATGACAAAATCAAGTGGTGTTAAGGAATACGATCAAAATTTTGGCCATGAAACACACGATGATCAAAAGATGTTTGAACTGTTAACCGTTGGTGTTTTCCAGGTTGGCTTGAGCTGGCAAGCGGCAGCCAGTAAGTTGCCCGTATATCGCCGGGTCTTTCATCAAATGGATATTCCGCAGGTGGCAGCCATGGATTTAGAAGTACTTGACAGTGTCATGGCAGATCCAGACATGATCCATAACCCGCGAAAGATTCGTGCCGTGATTAAAAATGCCCGGGCGATTATGGCCATTCAACGGGCGGGTGGTAGTTTTTCAGACTACATGTGGGCCTTTGTCGACGATGTCCCACACATTGCAGACTATGAAACAACAGATCAGGTGGAAACGAGCACACCGTTTGCTGGTGCAGTCGCTCGCGACATGAAAAAGCATGGTTTTACGTTTGTTGGGCCCACGGTTACCTACATGTTTATGAAAGCATGTGGCATGATTCAGGATCGCGTTTGGACGAAATAAGGGTGCTTGCTAAGTAGGCAGTTAATTCGCCTACCAATAATTATTTATGTATGATTGTGATAACAAAAATCACACATAATCAGGAGGCGAATACTCATGACCTTTACACCAAAAAAGATCTTGGTCCCGTTGGACGGGTCTAAAAATAGTGAACGGGCTTTGGCAACGGCTGTTGATATTGCAAAGACATCTGGTGGAATGCTCGATATTGTTCGCGTAGTTGATCCGAATATTTACGCTGCGTATGGCGGCACATCGCTCAATGTTACGCAGTTCGACGAAGAGCTGGCGGCATCCAGTCGTGACTATCTAAAGGGAATTGGTGAACAGTTAACTGCAAGTGGCTTTACGTCGTTTGAGACACACGCATTGCGCGGTAACGTTAAATCTGTCCTAGCGCGTGACTACCCAACGGAAAATCATCATGATTTAATTGTTGTGGGTGCAACCGGAATGAACGCTGTGGGCCAAGTATTAGTCGGTTCGGTAACGGCATTTATTGTTCGTCATGCTGGGATTAACGTGCTGGTGGTAAAGGAATGACCTTTTAGGAATTGAACGATAATAATTTAATTAATGGTTAAAAGCTAATGGGCATCACGCCTATTAGTTTTTTTGTCATTATAAATAGTTTAAGTGATGGATACGAAAGATAAGAAATGATTAACCTTCGTCAACGCGGTGATTTCGATGGGCGATTATTGATAATATTTACTTGTTAACGTTTATTAATATTTTTTGGGGTGAGATAACTTATGGGGATTAAATTTAAAACAAGTAAAGTTTGGCTTGCTGCGGGTGCAACACTTTTGGGCTTATTAGCGACAAACGGGCGGGTGCATGCAGACACGCTGGTTTCAATAAGCACTGATGAGACGCCATCTGTTGAAACGGCTGCACCAAAACAGGCGACTGACGTAAGTCAAAAGGAAGTTAGCCTGACGCCAGCTGTTTCAACAACGGATCCGACGATAAAAGCACCAGTTACAACGGGGAGTGCAGCGTCGCAGGCTTCAATGACTGCTAGTAACCAGGAGGCCTCGCACGCGGCTCAGTCATCTGCTGCCTTGTCACAAGTGACGTCAGCTGATGCACCAACGGCGTCGCAAAGTGTTTCAACGGCGTCATCACAGGCTGCTTCAGCAAGCAGTTCGATGGCCTCACAGGTGACGTCACAGGCTTCCTCAGCAACCAATTCTGCGGCAACGTCACAAGCAACGGGGGCAACAGACTCTCCGATTACGCAGCCTTCAGTTGTTAACGGTTGGCAGATCACTAAGGATAATACGTACTATTTGGTTAACGGGAAAGAGACCGTTGGTGAACTAAAAGTTGATGGCTATTGGTACTTATTTGATAAGACCACTGGGATCATGCAACGTGGCTTTCAAAGTATGGTTCCATATAACGACACTAAGACCGTTTATTATGATAATCAGGGTAGAATGATCTATGGTGAAGCAAAAATAAATGAAAATTGGTACTTGTTTGATTCCGTAACGGGTGCCATGCAACACGATTTTCAGAATTTAACGAACTATGGTCACAACAAAACCGTCTACTATAATGCCAATGGGCAAATGGTCTACGGTGAAGCAAAAATCAATAATAACTGGTACTTGTTTAGTCGCGATGAGGGTGCCATGCAGCGTGATTT